>JBILUM010000138.1:0-6436 GCA_044370995.1 Ilumatobacteraceae bacterium
CTTGGTCATCTCGGCGCCGACCGACAGCCAGCGGGCGGTGCCCGGCCAGCCGGCGACGTTCGGCGGGCTGAACGGCACCTGGCCGAGCAGGTCGAGCGGCCACCAGTCGATCGACAGATCGAACAACCGGCGCACGGCGATGAACCACTCGACGGCCGACCTCGGCCGGTTGAGCCGCTGCTCCAGGAACGACGGGTGGCGCACGATCGCCTCGACGAGCGGCCGGATCTCGAGCCCGCTGTCGGCGAACACCCGGGCGAGCTCGTCGAGGCGACCCGAGTCGGGCCACACGCCCACCAGGTGCTGGTGCAGATTGCCCGCCACGAACGGTGCACAGGCGGGGTGATCGCACACGGCGTCGACCACCTCCGCGGCACTCGCCACGGATCGATCGAGGAACGGCAGCGACTCGGTCGACCCGCTGTCGGGGTCGAAGCGCACCTCGTCGTCGGTGTCGCCGTCCACCCACCACCCGGCGAGCGCTCGCGCCGCGGATCGGATGTCGGCCTCGGTGTAGCCGGCGCCGTGGCCGAGCGCGAACAACTCCATCAGCTCACGGGCGTAGTTCTCGTTCGGTGCACCGGCGTAGCTACCTGCGCCGTCGAGCCAGTAGAGCATCGCGGCGTCGACGGTGATCTCCTGCAACAGGCTGCGGAAGTTCCCCATCGCATGGGTGCGCAGCAACTGGTGCTGCCGGTACATCAGCGACGGCGACGCCTTGTCGAGCCCGCTCGTGAGATGACCGTGCCAGAACCAGATCATCCGGTCGTGCACACCGGCTCGCTCGTCGCTCATCACGTCGAGCCACCACGCCGGCAGCCGGCTGTAGTCGTCGTCGCTGCCGAGCACCGGATCCTCCGGCCAGAACGGTTCGGCCGCAAGCAGTTGCTCGATCAGGTCGGTCGGCGACGTGCCATCCAGCTCCTCCACCTGCCAGGCGCGGGCGCCGAACGCCAACCGTCGCAGCACGTGGGCGCGCAGGGCCCGATCGTCGGCCACCGTCGGAGCCACACGCTGCGTCGTCGACCCGCCGGCACGCCGGGGCTGCGGCGGAGACAGCGGTCGTGTGCGGCGGTGGGTGCCCAGGATCTGCGATGCCATGGCCGCATCGTGCGGGAGCGAACATGAACCGACCATGAACCGCGCCCTCATCTGCGCTTCATGTTCGGACCCGCACCCGTCGGGTGGCAACGGCCGGGCGCCTCCGTCTTCATGCGGGCTTCACGAACGCTTCACGACCGATGTGGAACGATGAGCGCCCGTGCGGGTGCTGGTGGTCGAGGACGACGTCTCCCTGGGAGGAGTGGTGCAGCGAGGGCTGTCCGAGGACGGCCACGCCGTCGACCTCGAACGCACGCTGGCCGGTGCACGACGGGCCTGTGCGATCAACGCCTACCATCTCGTCGTGCTCGACCTCGGTCTGCCCGACGGCGACGGCCTCACCCTGTGCCGTGAGCTTCACGAGAGCGAACACCCGCCGCGGGTGCTCGTGCTCACCGCCCGCGACACCACCGGCGACAAGGTGCTCGGCCTCGATGCCGGCGCCGACGACTACCTCACGAAGCCGTTCGACTTCGCCGAGCTCGGCGCCCGCGTGCGCGCCCTGCTCCGTCGTCCCGAGAACGCACGGGCGCCACTGCTGAAGGTGGTCGACATCGAACTCGACCCCGCCGCGCACACCGTGCGCCGATCGGGGGTGATGGTGCCGCTCACGGCCCGCGAGTTCGCGCTGCTGCACTTCCTGATGGACCGCGCCGGCGACGTGGTCACCCGCACCGAGCTGCTCGAAGCCGTGTGGGACGCGAACTACGACGGGCTCTCCAACGTCGTCGACGTGCACGTCGCGAACGTGCGCCGCAAGCTCGAACTGCCGGGGAAGCCGGCGCCGATCGACACCGTCCGCGGCGTGGGGTACCGGTTCGGCTGATGCGGCTGCGACGGGTCCGACCCATGCTGGCGCTGCTGTTCGCGGCGCTCACGACCGCGATCGCGATCGCGCCGCTGCTGCTCTGGCGCAGCGAGCGCGCCGACGCGATCCGTTCGAGCCTCGACACATCGCTCGTGACGCAGATGGAGGACGTGCTCTACGGCGAGGTTGCCGGCGCGCGCACGTCTGAGTACCTCACCTGGTACGTGAACGTGAACGACGGATGGACCGACCCGTTCGCCGAGACCGACCTCGAGCCGCCGCTGTTCACGTGGATGCGCGAGAGCGGGGGCGAGCCCGACTTCCGTGAGTACGCGCTCGACAACGGCGAGCGCTACCGCGGCTTCATCCGGCCGGTGTTCGAGGGGCAGGGCTTCGTCACGCTCGCCGAGGCGACCGACCGCGACGACGAACTGGGGGCGCTCGATCGACGGGCCCTGCTGATGGCCTTCGGCATCCTCGCCGGCAGCCTGCTGCTGGGCGCCGTGCTGAGCAGCCTCGCGATCAGCCCGATGCGGCGCATGATGGGCGACCAGCAGAGCTTCCTCGCCGACGCCGCACACGAGATGCGCACCCCGCTGGCCGTGATCATGGCGTCGAGCAGCCAGGCCCTCGCCCGACCCCGTTCGAGCGAGGAGTACGTCCGGTCGCTGTCGGAGATCCGGTCGGCCGCCGAGCGTGCCGCGACCGGTGTGAACGAGATGCTCGACCTGGTGCGCTTCGAGAGCGGCCAGACGATGCCGCGGATCGGGCCCCTGCGACTCGACCTGCTGGCCGAGGAGGTCGCCGCTGCCGTGCGTCCCGAGGAGGCGGTGGTGATCGCGGAGCCGAGCGATGCGGTGGTGGTCGCGGCCGACATGGCGCTGCTGCGCCAGGCCGTCGAGAACGTCGTGCGCAACGCCGCCCGGCGAGCGGGTCGTGTCGAGTTGCTCACCCGCGTCGACCGCCACGACGGCGTGATCGACGTGGTCGACGACGGCCCGGGGTTCGACCCGGCGGTGCTCCCCCGGGTGTTCGAGCGCTACCAGCGCGGCGATCGCCGCGGCGAGGCCGGCATCGGACTGGCGATCGTGCGGGCGATCGCGCTCGCTCACGGTGGGTCGGTGTCGGCGACGAACAACGCCGACGGCGCCGGGGCGACCGTCAGCATCAAGGTCCCCCTCAGTCGGTCCTGAGCCGCTCTCGCGCGTCCGACGGCATGATGGGGACATGACCGACGCCCCACGCCCCCGACGCCTGCCCGCCCACGGGGCCGGCACCGTCGCCCTCGGCGATCGCACCGTCCACCGCCTCGGGTTCGGCGCGATGCAGATCACCGGCGACGGCGTGTGGGGTCCGCCCGCCGATCGCGACGAGGCGATCCGTGTGCTGCGCCGCGCCGTCGAGCTCGGCGTCGACCTGATCGACACCGCCGACTCCTACGGGCCCGACGTCAGCGAGGAGCTGATCCGCGAGGCGCTGCACCCGTATCCCGAGCAGCTCGTCATCGCCACCAAGGCCGGCCTCGAGCGGCCGGGGCCGGGGGAGTGGCGCACCGACTGCCGCCCCGAGCGCCTGCGGGCGCAGTGCGAGGGGAGCCTCCGCAAGCTCGACGTCGAACGCATCGACCTGTTCCAGCTCCACCGCATCGATCCGGCGGTGCCGTTCGCCGACCAGCTCGGCGCGCTCGTCGAGCTGCAGCAGGCCGGCAAGATCGCCCACCTCGGGTTGAGCGAGGTCACTGTCGAGCAGCTCGTCGAGGCGAGCACGATGGCGACGATCGTGTCGGTGCAGAACATGTACAACCTGGTCAACCGAGGTGCCGAGGCGCTCGTCGATCACTGCGAACGCGAGGGCATCGCGTTCATCCCGTGGATCCCGCTCGGCAGCGGTTCGTTGAGCAGGCCCGGCGGACCGCTCGACACCGTCGCCTCACGGTTGCGGGTGACGCCGGCTCAGGTGGCGCTCGCCTGGTTGCTCGAACGTTCGCCGGTGATGCTGCCGATCCCCGGCACCTCGTCGGTCGCGCACCTCGAGAGCAACGTCGGCGCCGCCGCGGTGCGCCTGATCGACGCCGATCTCGAGGCGATCGACGCCGCGGTCGGCGGCTCGTTCGTGAACCGCGGCATGCGCTCGATGCGCAAACTGCTCAACCGGCGACGCTGACCGTCCTCGTGTGCCACCCCGTGGCACCGTCGGGATCGGGGCGGCTGACCTCCTCGGTCTGGGTGTCGCCGTTCGCGTCGGTGGCACGCACCTGGATCCGGTGCTCGCCGGCGGACACCGACGTGGTGTCCCAGTCGTACCGCCACTGGCGCCACGAATCGATCGTCACGTCGGTGGCCAGGCTCGCCTCCTGCCAGTCTCCGTCGTCGATGCGCACCTCCACCTTGACGACGCCACGTTGCTGCGCCCAGGCGATGCCGGCGATCGGCACACTGCCGCGAGGGACATCCTCACCGCGGTCGGGCACGTCGATGCGCGACTGGGTCTTGATCGGCGCGTCGCGCGACCAGCCGCGAGGGATCCAATAGCCGACGGCCTCTTCCCACGTGGTCAGGTCGAGCCGGCTCAGCCACTTCGTGGCGCTCACATAGCCGTACAACCCGGGCACGATCATGCGGGCCGGGAAGCCGTGCTGGAGCGGCAGCGGCTCACCGTTCATGCCGATCGCGATCATCGCATCGCGGCCGTCGAGGGCGGCCTCGATCGGGAAACCGCACGTCCAGCCGTCGACGGACGTGCCGAACACCTGCTCGGCCTCGGGTTGCACACCTGCCTGTTCGAGCAGATCGCGCAGGAGCACGCCCTGCCACACCGCATTGCCGATCAGGTCGCCACCGACCTCGTTGGAGACGCAGGCGATCGTGATGATCCGCTCGACCTGTGGCAGCGCGAGCAGATCGGCGTAGGTGAGCGTGATCGGGGTGTCGACTCGACCGCCGATCTCCATCGACCAGGTGTCGAGCCGGATCCGCGGCACCGACAGCGCCGTGTCGATGAGGTAGAAGTCGTCGTTGGGGGTGAGGTACGGGGTGACCGGGCTGAGCGTCGCGCCGGCCGGGATCGCGGGCGCCGTCGACGTCACATCGGCGTCGGCGAGCGTCGGGTCGTCGACCACCTCGGGCAGGGTGTCGGGCGCCGCCGCGCCGATGCGGTCGATGCGGTCGTTCTCGAGCTTGCGGGCGGCTGCCGTGGCGATGATCGCGGTGCCGGCGACGGCGCCGGAGGTGGTGACGAAGCGGCGCCGGTCGAAGCCGTTGCGGGCACGGGTCGGCGTGCTCGGCGTCTCGCTCGCGGGGTCGTCGGCACGCACGAGGCCGACGAGGTACCAGATCACCGCGCTGCCCACGACGGCGCCGAGCACCGCAGGCACCGCGGCCGAGACCGACTGGTTGGGCCGACCGGCCGCGACGATGCCGCCGACCAGACCGAACAGCACCATGGCTGCCGGGCCGACGATCGGTCGGCGACGGGCGAGTGCACCGACGACGAGGCTCAGCGCGGCGATCACCGTGACCATGCCCACCCGCAGCGCGAGCTTGTCGTTGGTGCCGAACACGTCGATCGCGAGGTTCTTCAACCACTTCGGGGTCTGGTCGATGAACTCGCTGCCCACGGCGTTCAGCGGGGAGTCGACGTCCATGACCGCGGCGACGACGAGTCCGGTCGCGATCGCTGCGGCACCGGCGAGGAAGCCGCTCAACGGCCCGGCCCAGCGCGGCGCAGGGGTGGCCTGGCGGATGGGTGCGGTGGGATCGATCTCGGGCGGATCGATCGCCGGGGGGTCGAGTTGGACGGTCATGAGGCTGATCCGTTCGCGGAGGGTGGTGCGGATGAGGAGGGGGGTGCGGATGGGGACGGGGAGACGGGGAGCGAGACGTGGACGGTGCCGCCCGGACCGTCGCCGAGGGAGATCAGGCCGCCGTGGGCGGTGACGATCGCCTTGCAGATGGCCAGGCCGAGGCCGGTGTTGCCGGTGCGGGCATTGCGCGAGGGGTCGGCCCGCCGGAACGGCTCGAACGCCTGCGCGCGGAACTCGGCCGGGAAGCCAGGTCCGTCGTCGCGCACGGTCAGGTGCACCTCGGTGGGGTTGGCGCCGACCAGCAGCTCGACCCGACCGCCGGTCGGGCTGTGGCGGATCGCGTTGTCGACCAGGTTGCGCACCACGCGGGACAGCTCGAGCGGGCTGCCGCTGACGTGGGCCGGCCCGGCCGCCCGCACGCCGAGGGTGACCCCTTTCGCCACGGCCAGCGGACCGAGGGCTTCGACACTCTCGTCGGCCAGCTCTGCCAGCGACACCCGCTCGACGGTGGACGACACGTGACCCGATTCCAGTCGTGAGAACTCGACCAGCTGATCGAGCATGCCGTCCATGGCCCGCACCTGGACGAGCAGGGTGGGGATCGCCGACCGTGGATCGGGCGTGACGCCGTCCTCGATGCTCTCGAGCGACGCCCGCATCGCCGACAGCGGCGTGCGCAGATCGTGTCCGAGGCTCGTGAAGAGGTGCTGGCGCGCGGCGACGGC
>JBILUM010000137.1:0-6436 GCA_044370995.1 Ilumatobacteraceae bacterium
CGCCCGTCACCCGCATCTGGACACCGAGCTCGAGCCCGGTTGGGTGCGCGTCGACCTGCACAGCCACACGATGTGGAGTGGCGACAGCACCACCACCCCCGACGAGGTGGAGCAGGCCGTGGTCGAGAGCGGCATCGACGTGCTGTGCATCACCGACCACAACGCGATCAAGGGCGCCGAGGAGCTGGCCGATCGGCTGCCGTGCCGCGTGATCGTCGGCGAGGAACTGCGCACCCACGCCGGCGAGATCATCGGGTTGTTCCTCACCGAGCGGGTGCCGTTCGGGGTGCCGCCTGCCGAGGCGGCACGGCTGATCCGCGCCCAGGGTGGTGTGGTGTACGTCCCGCACCCGTTCGACCCGATGCGCCGCAACCTCGCCGAGCCGGCGCTCGACGCGCTGGTGGCCGAGGGACTGGTCGATGCGATCGAGGTGATCAATGCGAAGACCTCGCTCGCGAGCCTCAACCGTCGAGCTGCCGACTACGCAGCCACCCATGGCCTGCTCGCCGGGGCCGGCAGCGATGCCCACGTGCCGTTGGCGCTCGGCTCGGCCTACGTGGAGATGCCCGACTTCGACGGGCCGGCCTCGTTCTTGGAGAGCCTGGCCTCGGCGCGCTGCGTCGGCCACCACTGGGACGAGCCGCGCCCGTGGAGCCCCCGCGTCCTGCCCAGCACCTCGAGCCACTGACCCGGCGTCACCGACCCGGCGCCACCGACCCGGCGCCACCGACCCGGCGCGCCACCGACCCGGAACGACCCCGAGCGGGTGCGCCGCCGTGCCGACGCGGCTCAACCGTGTGCGGCGAGCACGGCTCGACGTTCGAGTGCTGCCGCGGCGACCGCCGGTGCCGTCGACGAAGCCACGGCGACCACGACCGCCGTCGGGGTGACCTCGACGACGACGGCGTCCGTCGCGACGACCGCCCCGCCGGCGACGGCGTCGATCACGTCGACGGTGTCGCCGATCGCGACGGCGAGCGTGGTCTCGTCGGCGGCGATCGCCACCCGTCGACGGTCGGCGGGTGCGAGCGCGGCGCGGTCGCCCACGTCGCCGACCACGATCACCTCACCGGCCGACACCGGGCGGAGCGCGACCGAGCCCGTCGGGTCGTCGGCCACCGCAGTCGGGGCGACGATCGCCGGTGGTGCCGACACGGCCCGGCCGAGCGCCGGGTCACCCGGGACGAGGTCGGCCGCCGCGACCCAGACGGTGCGGCCGTCACCCCATGCCCGACGTTCGCGTTCGAGGGCTGCCGACTGGGAGGCGAGGACGGCGGCCACGACGCCGGCGAGCACGGTGACGAGCACCCAGTGAGCGGCTCGGTGACGGGCCAGGAACGAACGGACGTGAGCGACCTGCATTGCGCCTCCCGGAGGACGGCCGCGCCGAGGTGGGCGCGACGGTGCAGGGGGAACGCCGGTGGATGGGAGCGGTGGCGAGGATCGGTGGAGCAGGGGGACGCGGGAGCGGCGTGTGGCGCCGTCGGGCGTCAGTCGCTCGATGCTGCGGGGGCCGCCGCCGGTGCGGCGGGGGCGGGCGTGCTGCTCGCCGAGCTGCCGCTGTCGGAGCTGCCGCTGTCGGAGCTGCCGGAGCTGCTCGAGCTGCTGGTCGAACCGGCCGACTTCGACGCCGACGAGCCGCCACGGCTGTCCGTCTTGTAGAAGCCGCCACCCTTGAACGTCACGCCGACGGGGGTGAACACCTTGCGGACGGCCATGACCTCGCCCGTCTCGGGGTGCTCGGCCTCGGTGAGGGAGGCGTCGCTGAAGGACTGCTGGACCTCGATCGTCTCGCCGGTCTCGATGAACTTGTAGACGTAGGTGGGCATCGTCACTCCGCTGATCTGGGCAACTCGTTCGGCGGACCGGCACCACCGGATCCCGAAGGGCCTAGCAGTCGGACCGCGCGAGTGCTAATGGTATCGCCGCCGATGGCTGCGGGCACTTCCTAGGATCGACGCCATGCGTGTCCACACAGCAGTCGTCCCTGCCGCGGGTATGGGGACCCGATTCCTCCCGGCCACGAAGGCGGTGCCGAAGGAGCTCCTGCCCATCATCGACACGCCGGCCCTGCAGCTGATCATCGACGAGGCGGTGGGCGCCGGCGTCGATCACATGGTCATCGTCACGAGCCATGCCAAGCCGGCGATCGAGGCGTACTTCCAGCCCCAGCCCGAGGTGATCGCCAAGCTGCGGTCGTCGGGCCGCGACGAGATGGCCGATCGGTTGGAGTCGATCGGCCGTGACGTCAAGGTCAGCTTCGCCTATCAGGACCAGGCGCTCGGCCTCGGCCACGCCGTCGGCTGCGCCCGCGAGGCCGTCGGTGACGAGCCGTTCGCCGTCCTGCTGCCCGACGAGTTGATGGGCGACTCGTCCCTGCTCGACCAGATGGCCCGGCTGTGCGAGTCGACCAACGGCAGCGTCGTCGGCCTGAAGGAGGTGCCGCACGAACAGGTCGGCTCCTACGGCGTGATCGATCCGATCGGTGAACTCGACGCCGACGGCGTGATCGCGATCCGGTCGATGGTCGAAAAGCCCAAGCCGGCCGACGCCCCGAGCGACCTGATCATCATCGGCCGCTACGTGCTCACCCCCGACGTGTTCGACGAGATCGCCCGGGTGCAGCCGGGCGCCGGTGGCGAGATCCAGCTCACCGACGCGCTCAAGGCGCAGGCGGCGCGCAGCCCGTTCCACGGTGTGGTGAAGGACGTGCTCCGCTACGACACCGGCAACCCGTTCGGTTGGCTGTCGGCCGTCATCGAGATCGGACTGAAGGACCCGAAGATCGGTCCGCAGCTGCGCGAGTGGCTCCCGACCCAGCTCTGAGCGGACAGCCGACGGCGGCGGACCGGATGATCGCCGAGCGGCTCACCGACGAGCTGCGTGCGCTCGGCTCGCCCGAGCGGGCGGTGTCGGAGCGCGCGTACCTCAAGAGCTCGTACGTGCACCTCGGCTCGTCGGTGCCGGGCGTGCGGTCGGTGGCGAAGGCGTACGTGCGGTCCAGCCGCCCGACGCACGACGGCGTCGTCGCGCTCGTCGACGAGTTGTGGGACACCGACGTCTACGAGCGACGCCTCCTCGGCGTCGAGCTGATCATCGCGACACCGAAGTCGTGGGGCGTGGACGATCTGCCGTGGATCGAGCGGCTCGTGCGCAACTGCCACACGTGGGCGCTCGTCGACGGGCTCGCCACCACTGCGGTCGGCCGCATCGCCGCCGCCGACCCCGCAGCGCTCGACGTGCTGGAGACCTGGGTGAGCTCCGACGACATGTGGGTGCGGCGCACCTCGGTGCTCGGCCTCCGCGACCTCTGCAGGGCAGGTCGGGAGTGGGAGCGCTTCGAGCGGGCCGCCGATGTGCTGCTCGCCGAACGCGAGTTCTTCATCCGCAAGGCGCTCGGCTGGGTGTCGCGCGAAACGGGTCGACGTCACCCCGAGCTCGTCTCGCGCTGGGTGCGAGCCAACCTCGGCCGGATGAACGGCGTGACGATCCGCGAAGCCGTGAAGTACCTCCCCGACGGCCCCGACCTCCTCGCCGCCTGGAAGTGCCACTGACCGTTCACGCGCCGAGGCGGGCGATCCACCGGACGGTCAGGCGCCCGCAACCGTCGACGGGTCGCCGAGCAGGATCGACACGTCGCGCGAGATCCGCCCGTCCCGCAGGTGCCAGAACGACACCATGAACGGGGCGCCGGCTTCGTCGACGATGAGCGCGGCGACGGTGTGCTGATCGGCCGCGACGCGGGTCACTCGGGTCTGCACGCCGTCGGCCGATGCGAGGCGGAGTGCCTCGTGGATCGCCGGGATCCCGGCGAACTCCAGCCGCTGGCCTCCGAGGTGCGCCTCCAGCACGGCATCGTCGGTGTAGTCGTCGAGGACGTCGACCCAGTCGCCGCTGTTGAACGCCGCTTGGTGCGCCGCGAGCCACGCTTCGGCAGGCGTCTGCAGCGCGGCGAGCACCGGAGCGAGCCGGCGCCAGCGCCGTTGCCGGAGCCGGTAGAAGCCATGGGCGAACCATGCGATGGCGGGCGTGAGCAGCCCGGCCCGGATCTCGATCCGGTCGGTGTAGCGACTGCGTGTCGGGTCGTCGTCCACCGGTTCGACGGTGATGAGGTGGCGCCACGACGTGATCGGGCCGCCGCCCTCGTCGCTCTGCAGCGCCCGGTGGTCGTGGTCGATCGACTCGACGCTGATCCGGTGGCGCGAGAACGGCACGCCGAGCACACGCAGTCGACCGACGACCGTGGTGCCGGCGCTCCAGGGGCCGGGGTGGCCGGGGCGGCCGGGGTGATCGTCGAGATCGTCCAGACCGTCGAGCTCGACGAGACCGCGGGTGACGAACCGGAATCCCGCCGGTGTGGTGACCGCCTGCCAGACGGCGTCGGGCGGGGCGTCGAGGGTGGTGCGGACGGTCACGGTGCGGGAGCGGAGCGTGGACATGGTCACCAGATACGAGCAATACTCGCATCGTGTCAACTCGCATTCGGCCGTCGTCGTGAGCAGTACCGCGAGGTCCGCCGCTCCCCGCAAGGCCCCTGCTCAGCGCCGCTCGGTCGAGACGGTCGACCGGATCCTCGAGACGGCTGCTCGCCTTTTCGACGAGCGCGGCTACCACGGCACGACCACCAACCACGTCGCCGAACAGTCCGGGGTGTCGGTCGGCTCGCTCTACCAGTACTTCCCGAACAAGGACTCGTTGCTCGTCGCGCTCGCCCAGCGCCACCTCGCGGAGACGGCCGTCGCGTTCGAGACACGCCTGGCCGAACTCGCAGCTGCCGAACCCACCCTTGCCGAGGTCACCCGATCGCTGATCGATCTCACGCTCGAGCGCAACGACTCCTCACGGCTGCACGCGCTGCTGTTCGCCGACGCGCCGCGGACCCCCGAGCTCGTGGCGCAGTTCGACGCGCTCACCGGTGCGATCGTCACCGAGGTGGCGCGTCATCTGCGGCGGGTCGGCGCGGGTGGTGACGACCCGGATCGGCGAGCCGCACTCCTGGTCGTCGCGGTCGACGCCGCCGTGCACGAGGTCGTGCGCCGCTACCCCATGGGCGATGCTCGCCGGGTGGCAGTCGACGATCTCGGCGACTGGGTGCTGTTCGGCGTCGCGGCCTCGACTCAGAGCGAGCGGCGGAAACGGCCCGCCTGATCGAGCACCAGACCGTGCTCGTCGACGTCGAACTCGACCGTGTCACCGGTCTCCAGGCGGGTGGTCGCCCACCGATGGGTGTCGAGCCGGGTGTAGCGCTGATGGTCGGGCTGCACGTCGAGGGTCTCGACGTCGATCCGCAGCGTGGTGATGTCGGCCGTGTGGCCGACGTGCAACGGCAGCCGTCGGATGGGGATCGTCGCGGTGAACGGGGTGATGTCGAGCGACACGTCGAGGCACCCGTCGAGCTCGACCCGGTGCGCGCCGTTCATCTCGCCCCAGCGGCCGGCGCCGTCGGTCGCGAGCCACAGGTCGGGCTCGTCGAGATCGCGGAAGAGGATGAACTGGCGGACGTGCCACGTGGGGGAGAGGCGCAGCACGTACTGCACCTGTTCGCGCCCGACGATGCCCGAGGCGGTCCAGCCCTCGTTCTCCCACAGCAGGGTGAGCGTCTCGTCGTGCCCGCCGTCCCAGGTGAGCCAGCGGGCGGTGTGCCCGTCGGACGAGAACGACGTGTAGGTGCTCACCGGGACAGTCTGCCGGGATGTTCGCTACGGTGCTCGGGGTGATCCCCGAGAGCGAGGCCCGCGAGTACGTGCTCCAGCGCTGTGCGACCCTGCCCGAGCAGAGGTGGGCGCTGGCGGATGCCATCGGAGCGGTGCTGGCCGAGCCGGTCGTCGCCGGTGAGGACGTGCCGCCGTTCGCGAACTCGGCCGTCGACGGCTACGCGGTGCGTGCCGCTGATGTCGCGGGTGCCGGCGCCGCCCCGGTCGAGCTCGACGTGATCGACGAGGTCGCGGCCGGGGCCGCGAGTTCGGCGACGGTCGGTGAGGGTCAGGCCATCCGGATCATGACCGGTGCGCCGATGCCGGCCGGTGCCGACGCATGCGTGATGGTCGAGGACACCGAGCGGCTCGACGGTGGCAGCCGCGTGCGGATCGGCCGAGCCGTCGAGGTCGGCGCTGCGATCCGCGGTGTCGGTGACGACATCCACGTCGGCACGACCCTGTACGAGCCTGGCGCGGTCATCACGCCGTCGGTCGCCGGGGTGCTCGCGAGCGTCAATGCGCGCGAGGTGCTCGTGGTGCGTCGGGCGACGGTGGCGGTGCTGTCCACCGGCGACGAGCTCGTCGACGACGGCTCGCCCCTGCAGCCCGGTCAGATCCGCGAGAGCAACAAGACGATGCTCGTCGGCATGGTGCGCGAGGCCGGGTGCGACGTCGTCGACCACGGCGTGGTGCGCGACGACGAGGCGGCGCTCGAGGCAACGCTGCGCCACGCCGCCGAC
>JBILUM010000139.1:0-6429 GCA_044370995.1 Ilumatobacteraceae bacterium
TTTCTCTCATGCAGATCATTTTGCGGATCGTCGTGCGGTGTTGCTGGTTGCTTGTCGGGCGACGTGGATGTCGACGGACAGGGGTCGTCGCGCAGCCCGTGTGAACCGCTGCACGAACACTAGTCACCTGACCCAGGGGTGACACCAGTTCGCTGGGGACGAACCTCGGGAGTCACCGCCGATCGTCCTCGGTGGACGGCATCGACGGTGGGACACGATGTTCTTCCGATGTGGTTCGGATGTCCGGCAGCGGACCGGTGGCAACGACTGGATCACGAGAGAAGGTGTGGAAATCGGTTTACCACGCCCGACGCTGCGGACGGTGCGTTGTGCACTCGTGCATCGCGTGACGCATGCGACCGTGGACGCCTCGTCGGGCGGCCGCGCGGTAGTCGTGAACGTGACCTCGGCGCGACCGCGCAGCAGATTCCGTTTTCCGGCGCTCGGGCGTCTATCGTGCTCTCCCGTGACCGAGATCCCGGAGCACCTCCTCAAGCGAAGCAAGGCCGCCAAGGCCAAGGCGGAGGGCGGCGAAGCGCCTGCCGACGCCCCTGCCGCCGGTTCGTCGTCGGCGCCGGCCACCGTCGCTGCTGCCACGCCCGCTGCCGCCGCCAAGCCTGCCGCACCCGCCAAGCCCGCGGGTCCGCCGCCGCCGAAGCCCGACATCCCGGTCGTCGCCGCCGCGAAGGCCCGCAAGCGGATCCCGTTCTGGGCGATGGCCACCCTCAGCCTGCTGCCGCTGTGGACGTTCATGTACGTCCGCGGGCTCACGTTCAAAGAGGCCAAGGTCTCCGGCCCGCTCGGCGAGGGCGCCGAGATCTACACGGCCAACTGCTCCGGGTGCCACGGCGCCGCCGGTGAAGGCGGCGTCGGCTACGGGTTCGCCGGCGGCGAGGTCCTCAAGACCTTCCCGCACATCGAGGACCAGCTCCGGTTCGTCTACGCCGGTTCGCAGGCCTACGCCAACGAAGGCATCGCCGTCTACGGCAACCCCGAGCGGTCGCCGCTCCACAACACCCTCGCCAAGGGTCAGATGCCCGCACAGGGTCCGACCGCCGGCGGTGGCCTCACCGAGGCGCAGATCCTCGCCGTGGTCTGCCACGAGCGGTACACGCTCGGCGGCGCCGACCCGACTGCCGACTACCTCGAGGAATACGAGAAGTGGTGCAGCCCCGAAGCCCCTGCCTGGGTGGGCTTCGAGGACGGCTCGATCACCTTCGACAACGTCGCCGATCAGCTCGAGGGCACCTTCGTGGTGGGCACGACGCCGCTCGCGGGTCACGCTCCCGACGCGGAGCCCTGATCGCAGCTCCTCCCGGCGCCGCTGCCGGAGCCGTCGCCGACGTCCTGATCGTCGGTGGCGGTCCAGCTGGAGGTGCTGCCGCCGCGTGGCTCGCTGCCCGTGGCCATGACGTCGTCGTCGTCGAGCGCCGCGTCTTCCCCCGGTCGAAGGCCTGCGGCGACGTCCTCACTCCCCGTGCCGTACGCCAACTTCACGACCTCGGTCTCGCCGACGTCGTCGAGCAGGCCCATCCGCTCGCGGGCGTCCGGGTCGTGCACCTCGATCGTGAGCTCTCGCTCGCGTGGCCCGAACACCGCGACGTACCGACGAACGCGGCCGTGCTGCGCCGCCGCGACCTCGACCTGGCGGTCCTCGAACACGCGGCGGCGCGAGGTGCGACCGTCCACTACGGCCACGAGGCGATCGAGCCCGTCGTCGAGCGCGGATTCGTGCGAGGCGCGCTCGTGCGCGGACCCGGCGGCGCCGTGCTCCCGCTCGCTGCCCGCTACGTGATCGTCGCCGACGGCGCCAACAGCCCCTTCGGTCGAACCCTCGGCACGTTCCGCACCCGTCGATGGCCGTTCGCGTCCGCGATCCGCTCGTACTGGCCGTCACCGCGCACGGGTGACGATCACCTGGAGATCGGTATCGACCTGACCGATCGCTCCGGACAGCCACTCCCGGGCTACGGCTGGGTGGCTCCGGTCGGCGACGGCACGGTCAACATCGGGGTCGGGCTGCTCAGCACGGCCCGCGACTTCAAGGGCACCAACGTCGCCCACCTGCTCGACGCACACGTCGCCGCCCTCGCCGACCGATGGCAGATCGACCCGGCCGCCGCGACCGGGGTCGTCCGGGTCGGCCGGGTGCCGATGGGCGGCTCGGTGCAGCCGACCGCAGGCCCCTCGTTCCTCGTGGTCGGCGACGCTGCGGGCGTCGCCAGCCCGTTCACCGGCGCTGGCATCGACACGGCACTCGAGACCGGACGGATGGCTGCCGACGTGGTGCACCAGGCGCTGACGGAAGCCGGGCCGACGGCGCTCCAGCGCTACCCGCGACTCGTGGCCGACACCTATGCCGAGCAGTACAAGCTCGCCCGGCTGTGGGGGCGGATGCTCGGCCGGCCCTCGGCGATGCGTCAGGTGACCGGCGCCGCCGTGCGCTCGCACCTCGTGGGCGACACGTTGTTGCGCATCATGTCCGGCGCCCTGCGTCGCGACGAGTTCGGTGCGCCCGAGACCGTCGCCCGCCTCGCGTCGACCGTCCTGCAGGTCGCTCCCGACGCCTGACCGCATGCGGCCGGCGCGCTTGATCCCGAAGGCACCTGACGCGGGCCTCGGCGATCACACGCGGAGAGACCCGAGCAGCGCTTGATCCCGAAGGCACGCCACGCGGGCCGGAGCGATCACACGCGAACCGACGCAGGAGGCGTCAGACGTCGAGGCTGGCGAGGAGCGCGTCGGGCGCCGCGCGCAGGGCGTCGGTCGCCGCGCTGGCCGGCAGCGGGTCGCACGCCGCGACGGCCTTCGCCGCCCATTCGCGCGCCGTGGCGAGCGAGCTGGCCACACCGCCGCGGGTGCGCACGATCTCGAGCGCCTTCTCGCGCTCGCTCGGCTCGAGCGGGCGACCGAGGATGTCGAGCAACGACGCCGCCGCGATGCCACCCGCCTGGAGGGTGCGGAGCACGGGCAGCGTGTAGACGCCCTCGACCATGTCGTGGCCGGCCGGCTTGCCGAGCGCCTCGTCGGTGGCGGTGATGTCGAGCAGGTCGTCGACGATCTGGAACACCATGCCGAACGCCTCGCCGTACTCGGTGAGCGTGTCGATCGTCGGCCGGTCGAAGCCGCCGACGATGCCGCCGATGCGGGCCGACGTGGCGTACAGCGACGCGGTCTTGCCGGCGATCGACGCGAGGTAGGACGCCTCGGGGCGGGCTGCGTTGTAGGTGTGGCGCAGTTCCTCGATCTGACCCTCGCAGAGTCGGCCGATCGTGCGGGCCAGCAGTGCGGCCACCTCGGTGCCGAGCGACGCCGCGATCTCCGACGCGCGCGAGAGCAGGAAGTCGCCGGCGAGGATGGCCTGCAGGTTGCCCCACTTGGCGTTGACGGTCTCGACGCCGCGGCGCGTGGGCGCTTCGTCCATGACGTCGTCGTGGTACAGCGAACCCGTCTGCACGAGTTCGCAGGCGATGCCTCCCTGGACAGCGTCGTCGCTCGCCGGACCGTCGGCGATCTGTGCGGCCACGAGGGTGAGCACCGGGCGCAGGCGCTTGCCGCCGGCGACGATGAGATGGGAGGCGATGTCGTTGAGATACGCATCGGGCGTGCGCACCGACTCGACGAGCGCGGCCTCGATGCGTTCGACGTCGCCGGGCATGCCCGGGAGCGTGAAGAACGGCAGCTGCGCCATGGGTGGAGAGGCTAGGTCAGCCGGGGTGTCCACCACGAACAGCGCTCCGGATATTCCCGGGGCAGGCGTCACAGGTGTCACTGCGAATGGGCCTGATGGCCCCCTGTCTCTGCCACGTTGCTCCCGGCGACCCCCGATACACTTCCGTCATGTTTGAACGCTTCACCGATCGGGCTCGTCGGGTGGTCGTGCTGGCACAAGAAGAAGCACGACTGCTGAACCACAGCTACATCGGCACCGAACACATCCTCCTCGGTCTGATCCACGAAGGTGAAGGCGTCGCTGCGAAGGCGCTCGAATCGCTCGGCATCTCGCTCGAGGCGGTCCGCAGCCAGGTGGAGGAGATCATCGGCCAGGGCGGCTCGTCGCCGTCGGGTCACATCCCCTTCACCCCCCGGGCGAAGAAGGTCCTCGAGCTCTCGCTCCGTGAGGCCCTGCAGCTCGGCCACAACTACATCGGCACCGAGCACATCCTGCTCGGCCTCATCCGTGAGGGCGAGGGCGTCGCCGCCCAGGTGCTCGTCAAGTTGGGCGCCGATCTCAGCCGGGTGCGCCAGCAGGTCATCCAGCTCCTCTCCGGCTACCAGGGTGGCCAGGGCAAGGGCGAGCCGCAGGCAGCCGCCTCCGGCACCGCTGCTCCCAAGGAGGAGCAGGGCGACAAGGGCAGCAGCCAGATCCTCGACCAGTTCGGTCGCAACCTCACCCAGCTCGCACGCGAGAAGAAGCTCGACCCGATGATCGGTCGCGAGCGCGAACTCGAGCGCGTGATGCAGATCCTCAGCCGCCGCACCAAGAACAACCCGGTGCTCATCGGCGAACCGGGCGTCGGCAAGACCGCGATCGTCGAGGGCCTCGCCCAGAAGATCGTGTCGAACGACATCCCCGACACCCTCCGCAACAAGCAGCTCTACACCCTCGACCTCGGCGCACTCGTCGCCGGCAGCCGCTACCGCGGTGACTTCGAGGAGCGCTTGAAGAAGGTGCTCAAGGAGATCAAGACCCGCGGCGACATCGTGCTGTTCATCGACGAGATCCACACCCTCGTGGGTGCGGGTGCCGCCGAGGGCGCCATCGACGCCGCGTCGATCCTGAAGCCGATGCTCGCCCGTGGCGAGCTGCAGACCATCGGCGCCACCACGCTCGACGAGTACCGCAAGCACCTCGAGAAGGACGCCGCCCTCGAGCGCCGCTTCCAGCCCGTGAAGGTGGAGGAGCCCACGCTCGGCCACACGATCGAGATCCTGAAGGGCGTGCGCGACAAGTACGAGGCGCACCACCGGGTCACGATCACCGATCAGGCCATCGTCGCCGCGGCCAACCTGTCCGACCGCTACATCAGCGATCGTCACCTCCCCGACAAGGCCATCGACCTCATCGACGAGGCCGGCGCCCGCCTGCGCATCAAGCGCATGGGCACCCCGCCCGATCTGAAGGAGATCGAGACCAAGCTCACCGACGTGCAGGAGGCCAAGAAGCGCGCCGTCGAGGAGCAGCGGTTCGAAGAGGCCGGCCGTCTCCGCGACCAGGAGAAGGCGCTGCTGGAGGAGAAGGCCACCAAGGAGGCCGAGGTCAAGGCCAGCGGCGTCGACCTGTTCGACGAGGTCGACGAGGAGGCCGTGGCCGAGGTGCTCAGCATCTGGACCGGCATCCCCGTCTACAAGCTCACCGAGGAGGAGACCGCCAAGCTCCTCAACATGGAAGCCGAGCTGCACAAGCGGATCATCGGTCAGGAGGACGCCATCAAGGCGGTCTCCCAGAGCGTGCGCCGCACCCGTGCGGGCCTCAAGGACCCGAAGCGCCCCAGCGGCTCGTTCATCTTCCTGGGCCCCACCGGCGTCGGAAAGACCGAGCTCGCGAAGACCCTCGCCGAGTTCCTCTTCGGCGACGAGAACAGCCTGATCGCGCTCGACATGAGCGAGTACATGGAGAAGCACACCGTGAGCCGCCTCGTCGGTTCGCCCCCCGGCTACGTCGGCTACGAAGAGGGCGGCCAGCTCACCGAGGCCGTGCGGCGCAAGCCGTTCAGCGTGGTGCTGTTCGACGAGATCGAGAAGGCCCACCCGGACGTGTTCAACACGCTCCTGCAGATCCTCGAAGAGGGTCGCCTCACCGACAGCCAGGGTCGCACCGTCGACTTCCGCAACACCGTGCTGATCATGACCTCGAACCTCGGTTCGAGCGATCTGCGCAAGGGCAACGTCGGCTTCACCAAGGGTGACTCGGCGATGACCTACGAGCGGATGAAGGACAAGGTGATGGATGCGCTGAAGAGCCACTTCCGTCCCGAGTTCCTCAACCGAGTCGACGAGCTGATCGTGTTCCACGAGCTCGCCAGGGAAGAGGTGATGCAGATGGTCGACATGATGACCAAGCGCCTCACCGGCCAGCTCGAGGCCCAGGGTCTCGGCATCGAGCTCACCCAGAGCGCCAAGGAGCTGCTCGCCGAGAAGGGCTACGACCCGCAGCTCGGTGCGCGTCCGTTGCGTCGTGCGATCCAGCGCATGATCGAAGACGCCCTGAGCGAGAAGATCCTGTACAAGGAGTTCCACGCCGGCCAGATCATCGTGGTCGACACCGAGGAAGATCCGGATCGCCCTGGCGACCAGAAGCTCACGTTCCGAGGCGTCGAGGGCTTCCAGCCCCCGGCCGCCGTCGAGCTCGCCGCCACCGGTGCGCCCGAGATCGAGCCGCCTGTCGCCGAGTGATCGTCGGCGCTGCGGCGCCGAGCCGAACCAGCA
>JBILUM010000140.1:0-6416 GCA_044370995.1 Ilumatobacteraceae bacterium
CACGTTCCCCGAGTACTTCACGCCGTTGAAGCGGCGATACCTCGACGCGATGGTCCCCGGCTCGGCGCGCCGGGCCGCGCTGGTGACGGTGCCCAGCGAGTACGTGCGCGGCAGCGTTATCCGCGAGTTGGGCATCGCGCCAGACCGGGTCGTCGTCGTGCCGCACGGGTACGAGCCCGAACTGCTCGTCGACCGCACCGACGAGGCGACCCTGCGGGCCCAGCTCGGGCTCGACGACGGACCCGTCCTCGTGTTCCCGGCGATGACCGCGCCCCACAAGAACCACGTGTTCCTGGTGGAGCTGATGGCCTCGGTGTGGTCGGATCCCGACCTCCGGCTGGTGTTCATCGGCGGCAGCGGCCTGGCCGATGCGCTCGTCGACGAGGCGATCGCCGCTGCGCCTGCGGCGACCCGAGCGCGCATCGTGCGCGCCGGCAGGGTGAGCGACGCCGACAAGAACGGGCTGATCGCGATGGCCGACGCCCTGGTGTTCCCCAGCCGGTACGAGGGCTTCGGTGCGCCGTTGATCGAGGCGATGGCGCTCGGCACGCCGGTGCTGTGCAGCGACGCGACGTGCCTGCCCGATGTGGTCGGCGACGCTGCCGTCGTCGCGCCGCTCGATCGCGACGCGTGGGCGGCCGGTCTGCTCGAGGTGCGGTGCCGGCGCGACGAGCTCGTCGCCGCCGGGCACCGGCGCGTCGAGGCGTTCACGTCGCGCCGCTCGGGCGAGGCCCTGCTCGACGCATACGCACTGATGGGGGCAGCGTGAACGATCGGGCACCCTTGCGGCTCGCGGTGCTGTGCCCGCACTTCGAACCCGACACGGCGCCCACCGGCGACGTCATGACGCGCATCGTGCACGAGCTCGCCGCCCGCGGCCACGAGCTGCACGTCGTCACGTCGCTGCCGTGGTACCGGACGCACGCGATCGAACCCGGGTGGGAAGGTCGATGGATCCGGCGGGAGACCACCCCGTGGGGTTCGATCACCCGTGTGAACCCGTTCCCCGGCGGCGACAAGACCAACCTCGTCCGCCGCGCGCTGGGGTTCGTCGGCTTCTCCGCGCTCACGGGCATCACCAGCTGGCGCGGCGGCCGCGTCGACGCGGTGATCGCGATGTCGCCCCCGCTCACCATGGGTCTCACCGGGTGGACCACGCACCTCGTGCGACGCGGCTCGCTCGTGTTCAACATCCAGGACGTGTTCCCCGACGCGGCCGTACGCACCGGCGCGATCACGAACCGCCACGTGATCCGTGTTGCGAGCCGGCTCGAGCGGGTGAGCTACCACCGGGCCGCTGCGGTCACCGTCCTCAGCGAGGACCTGCGGGTGAACGTGGCCGGCAAGATGTCGGCGGGTCGCAGCGACCGGGTGCACGTCATCCCGAACTTCGTCGACGTCGAGGCGATCCGGCCGGGGGAGCGGACGGCACCGCTGCGGGCCGAGCTGGGCATCGGCGACGAACCGCTCGTCGTGTACTCGGGCAACGTCGGGTTCTCCCAGTCGCTCGAGCTGATGTTCGCCGCGGCGCGCGAGCTGCCCGACGCAACGTTCCTCATCAGCGGCGACGGTTCCGCCAAGGCGGCTCTCGTGGCGCAGGCGGCGGCCGAGCCCGGTCTCACCAACGTACGCTTCTCTGGCTACCAACCGAAAGAGCGCCTGTCGGAGCTGCTCGGGATCGCCGACGTGCACGTGGTGCCGCTGCGTGCCGGGCTCGGCAACGTGAGCGTCCCCTCGAAGACCTACTCGATCCTCGCCTCGGGCCGCCCGATCCTCGCCTCGATCGACGCGGGCACCGAGGTGCCCCGGATCCTCGAGGCGTCGGGTGCCGGCGTCGCCGTCGCCCCCGACCGACCCGACCTGTTCGTCGCTGCCCTGCGGGAACTGCTGGCCGATCCGGTGACGCTCGCAGCCCGCGGTGCCGCCGGTCGGACCTGGGTGGAGGCGGCCGCGTCACCCGCCGCCGTGGCCCGTGCGTACGAGGAGCTGGTGCACGGGCTGCCGGGGTGCCGAGACATCCGTAGCGACGGCGGATAGCCTCTCCGACTCGTGGCCACGTCCTCATCGTCATCGTCCGCCAAGAAGGTCGCCAAACTCGCGCAACGCGGTAAGGGCAAGAAGGTGCGCTTCCAGGGCGGCACGCTCTTCCCGGCCGTGGTGCTGGGTGTGGTGGTGCTCGGCCTGCTCACCATCGTCTACGCGCGCCAGAGCCGTCCCGACCCGGGTTCGTTCCCCCCGCAGGTGGGCGATCACTGGCATGCCGCGTACGGCATGTACGTCTGCGACGGCTGGCTGCCCAAGTTGAGCGGCGCCCAGGAGGAGACCCTCCTCGACGCCAGCACCGGTTCGGAGACCTACGAGAACGCCGACTTCGGCGCCACCGGCATCCACAGCCACGACGACGGGATCATCCACTACCACCCGTTCAGCACCAAGGCCGTCGGCGAGCGGGCCCGGCTCGGTGTGTTCCTCGACGTCTACGGCATCGAGCTGAACACCGACCGCCTCGCCCTCCCCGAGGACCAGGGCGGCGACGTCTACGACGTCGACGACTACCAGTGCAACGGCGAGGACGTCGAGATCAAGGTCGTCGCCTGGGACAACTACACCGACACCGGCAAGGGCACCACGAACATCACCGACCTCGCCGACGTGCGCATCACCAACGACGGCATGGTGTTCACGATCGCGGTCGTCCCGGTGGGCACCGAGGTCTCCATGCCGCCGTGGGCTCCCGAGCTGCCCGAGCTGGGTGCCGTCGACGGCGGCAACGTCCCCACGACGACGCTTGCGCCGGGTGACACCATCGCCTCGACCGACACCACCACCGCCACCACGGGGGGATGATGCGGGCCGTCGTGCTCGTCGGCGGATTCGGCACGAGGTTGCGTCCGCTGACCTATTCGGTGCCCAAGCCGATGCTCACGGTCGGCCATGTCGCGATCATCGAGCGGCTCGTCGCCAATCTGGTGAAGGGCGGCGTCACCGACGTCACGCTGGCGCTCGGGTTCAAGCCCGAGCCGTTCCTCGAGGCCTTCCCCGACGGCACGTGTGCCGGCGCGACGCTGCACTACGCAGTCGAGCCCGAACCGCTCGACACCGCCGGCGCGATCCGCTTCGCTGCCGACGCGACGGGTATCGACGACACGTTCGTGGTCGCCAACGGCGATGTGCTCACCGATCTCGACATCGCCGAGCTGGTCCGCTTCCACCGCGAGCACGGCGCCGACGCCACCCTCCACCTCATCGCCGTCGACGACCCGTCGGCCTTCGGCGTGGTGGCCATCGACGAGCGCGGCCGGATCGAACGGTTCGTCGAGAAGCCGGCGCCGGGCACGGCACCGAGCAACCTGATCAACGCCGGCACATATGTGCTCGAACCGTCCGTGCTGGCCCGCATCCCCGCAGGTCAGAAGGTGTCCATCGAGCGGATCACGTTCCCCGAGATCGTCGCCGAGGGCGCCATCTTCGGCATGGCGACCGACGACTACTGGATCGACACCGGCAAGCCCGACCTGTACCTCGCCGCCAACCTCGATCTCGTCACCGGCCGCCGACCGCAGCACCGCTGCGAGCCCGTCGCCGAAGGTGCCGAGGTGCATCCCGATGCGGTCGTCGTCGAGTCGGTCATCGACGCCGGAGCCACGGTGCACGCCGGGGCGCGGATCGAACGGTCGGTCATCCTCGCCGGTGCCGTCGTCGAGCAGGGCGCCGTCGTGGTCGATTCGGTGGCGATGGGCCATGTCCGCTCCGGTGCCGCGGTCCACGACTCGGTGATCGGTGCCGGCGCCGTGGTCGAGGCCGCCGAGGAGCTCCGATCGGTTCGGCGTCCCGATCCCGACCAGGCCTGACCGGCGCCACCGTGCGCATCTTCGTCATAGGGGGTGCCGGGTTCATCGGATCGCACCTCGTCGACCGGTTGCTGGCCGAGCAACACACCGTCGACGTGGTCGACGACCTCTCGACCGGCACGCTCGCCAACCTCGCGACCGCCCGCTCGCTGGGCGGTGACCTGAAGATCCACCACCTCGACGCCTGCGCCCCGGAGTTCGCCACGCTCGTGGCGATGCGCAGCCCGGAGGTCGTGTACCACCTCGGCTGGTCGCCACCCGGGCGAGGCGACGCGGCGACGGCCGCCCGGGCCGTGCACAGCACCCTCAACGTCCTCGAGGCAGCGCGAGCGAACGATGTCACCAAGGTGGTGACCGCGCTGCCGGCCACCACGCTCTACGGCGATGTCGCCGCCCGTGAGTTGCCCGTGAAGGAGGGCCGCGCCTGGGCGCCGGTCGGTGCTCACGGTGTGATCGCGCGCACGGTCGCCGAACTCCTCTCCGTGTACCGGGAGCAGCACGAGGTCGAGTTCTCGGCCCTGGCGCTCGCCAACGTCTACGGCACGCGCCAACGCGCCGACGGCGGGGTCGTGGCCGCCTTCGCCACCTCGCTCGAACAGGGGGTGCCCGCCACCATCCAGGGCGACGGGCGCCACGCCCGGGACTTCGTCTTCATCGACGACGTCGTCGACGCGTTCGTCCGATCCGCGTCCCGTGGCAGCGGGCTGGTGATCAACATCGGCACCGGGGTGATGACGAGCATCCGTGAGCTGTGGCACCTGATGGCAGGTCCTGACGCGCCGTTGCCGCCGTCGGTGCCGGCGCGGTCCGACGACGTCGTGCGCCTGGCGCTCGCGCCGACTCGCGCCAGGATCCATCTGGCCTGGGCGCCGTGGACCGACCTGCCCACGGGCATCTCGAGCCTGCGCTCCTGGACACGTTGACCCGATCCCGACGATCACGACGATCACCCTGCAGGCGACATCGTCTCGGACCCATGGGCCGAACGGATCACCGTTCGACGGAATGCGCCCACTCCAGGTGATCTCGTCGTATCGTGTCCCACGACAGATCAGGGAGGCAGTGATCCGTCCGGCATGCATGGTCGCGAGTCGCCGGACGAGGAGCCAGTCGCGAAACCGGCCCGGACATTCAGCACAAGGAGAAGTGACTGAGATGAACAAGGCCATTGCGGCAGCGATCACGATGATGGCAGCAGGCGCGGTGAGCGTGTCGGCGATGTCCGGTGCTGTCAGCGCCGCCGAGGACTGTCTCAGCGAGACCTATTCCTGGAACAATCCGACGGTGAGCCAGCTGGCCACGTGGCAGCCGACGCTCAGCACCGGGCTGAGCATCCCGGCGCCGGCGGCCGGTGAGCACATCGCCGTCATCGCGACCGGATGGTCGAGCTTCGACCGTCTGATGGAGGAGAACCCGGAACTCACCCGTGAGATCCAGAACGAGATCGCCGAGCAGTTCTCCGTGCGGGTCGGCGGCGTGCAGGTGGGCGGCCTGTCGGCCGATCTGCCCGACAACGCCGCCCAGGGTGCACCCACCCCGTGGTTCAGCGGCGTCCTGAGCGGCACGTTCGGCGGCGTCGACACCGACGTGCCGGGCGGTGCGATCACGCTGCACCACTCGGGCAACACGTCGTCGTTCAACTCCTTCACCCCGAAGACGGTGACGATCACGGTGGTGCGCTGCAAGCCGCCCACCACGACCATCGCTCCGACCACCACGGTCGCCCGCCCGACCACCACGGTCGTCACCCCGACCACCACCCCGACCACCACCCCGGCCCCGACCACCACGGCCGTCGGCTCGGGTGGCCCGACGACCACGGTCGCCGGAGGCTCGGTCACCACGGTGCCCGGCGGTTCGCTGCCGGCCACGGGTGGCGACATGACCCTCCCGCTGATCCTCGCCGGCCTCGCCGCCGGTACGGGCGCCGCCCTGCTGATGGTGCGTCGCAAGGCCGGCACCCACTGAGGTCCCTGATCTGATCTCCCGCCGATCGTCCCACGATCGACACACGAACCGAGGCGTGCCGATGGCTCCGGCCATCGGGACGTCGTCGTTTTCGGGTGATGCCGGTGAGCCTGGTCAGCGGGCCGCGTCGAGCACGGCCCGCGCGAGCGCGGCGCCCACGACCGGGTCGGTCATGATCGAGGGCTGCACCACGCAGCGCATGCCGACGGCCTCGACCTCGCCGACGAGGTGCGCGTCGGCCGGATCGACGACCAGGGTGCCGGCGATGTCGCGGTACAGGCGGGCGACGCCGACCACCGACGCCTCGTGCCCGAGCTCGACCATCATCCGGTCGGCCGGGCCCTTCAGCGCCGCTCCCCCCACGATCGGCGACACGGCGACGACGGACGAGCGCCGCGCCGCCAACAGCTCGTCCATCCCCGACAGCGCGCGCATCGGGCCGATCGACACGATCGGGTTCGACGGTGCCACGACCACCACCGAGGCGTCGCTGATCGCCGCGGCCGCAGCGGGCTGGAGCGTGGCGGCGGCCGATCCCTCGAACCGCACGCCGCGCACGGGCACCGAGTGACGCAGCTGCACGAAGTACTCCTGGAA
>JBILUM010000141.1:0-6401 GCA_044370995.1 Ilumatobacteraceae bacterium
CAAGGGCAGGCACATCGTGCAGGCGATCACCACCCTCGACGACATCCTGCGACGGATGGCGGAACACCAGTCGAAGAAGCGGCAGCTCCTGCGGCCGCTTCGATCCTGGGCCGACGCCGCGGGCTGACTCTCGTCAGGAGGTGGGGAAAGGGTGCCCGTCGCCGCTAACCTCATGCAGTCCAATCGCGCCAGGGAGATCCACGGTGGCTGTTCCCAAGAAGAAGAAGTCCAAGATGAAGACGCGCAGCCATCGGGCTGGCGCGTGGAAGCTCGGTGCACCTGCTCGCAGTGTGTGCCCCCGCTGCGCCGCAGCCAAGCTCCCGCACACGGTCTGCCCGTCCTGCGGGTGGTACAAGGACCGCGTCGCCGTCGACGTCGGCTGACGCCGGCTGACGGCCCGTCGTCCTCGACCTCCTCCTCAGTGCGCACCGTGCTCCCGATCGCCGTCGATGCGATGGGGGGCGACCGCGCTCCCGACGAGATCCTCGCCGCAGCCCATCAGGCGGCTGCCCAGGGCATCCCCATCGTGCTCGTCGGCCCCGCGGGCCTCGACGGCATCGGTGACCTGCCGCTCATCGAGGCGTCCGAGGTGATCGAGATGGACGACGACGCTGCACAGGGCGTCCGTCGCAAGAAGGATTCCACTCTCGTCCGGGCCGCCGAGGCCGTCCGCGACGGTCGGGCGAGCGCGATGATCTCGGCCGGCAACACCGGCGCCACGATGGCGTCTGCGCTGTTGCGGATGGGTCGCATCAAGGGCGTCAGCCGCCCGGCGATCGCGACGCCGTTGCCCATTCCGGGCCACACGCCGAACATCCTGCTCGACGCCGGCGCCAACGCCGAGGTGCAGCCCGAGTGGTTGGTGCAGTTCGCCCAGATGGGCTCGGTGTACGCCCGCCACCGCTTCGGTGTCGAGCGGCCCAAGGTGGGCCTGCTCTCCATCGGCGAGGAGCCGGGCAAGGGTGACACCCTGCGCAAAGAGGCCTACGAACTCCTGGCGGTGGCACCCAACATCGACTTCGTCGGCAACGTCGAAGGGCGCGACATGCTGCTCAAGACCGCCGACGTGATCGTCACCGACGGCTTCACCGGCAACGTCGTGCTGAAGACCCTCGAAGGTGGCGTCAAGGTCGTCATGAAGGCGATCCTCGAGGCATTCACGTCCGATCCCGTGTACGAGCCTCACTTCCAGGCGATGCTGCCGGCGCTGCTCCCGCTCGTCGAGCAGATGAGCCCCGACACCTACGGCGGCGCCGTGCTGCTCGGCGTCGACGGCGTGTGCGTCATCAGCCACGGTTCGTCCAATGCCACCGCGATGCTCAACGGCATCAAGGTCGCACAGGAGATGGTCGAGCGCGGCGTCGTCGCCGAGCTCCGCGCGGCGATCGGCGCCAGCGTCCCAGGCGACCCCACTACAGGCGACACCAGCACAGCCGACTGACCGCACGTCCGGGCTACGATCGTCGTCCACGCCGACCCGCGTTGACCCGTGTGTCCGTCCCGAGGAGATCCTGCAGTGTCCGATGCCCCGCTCGACCGAGCCGCCGTCTTCGAGATCGTCCGCGCCAGCCTGGCCGACATCCTCGAGATCGACGGTGCGACCATCAGCGAGGGACAGTCGTTCGTCGACGACCTCGAGGCCGACTCGCTCGCGCTGATCGAACTCGTCGAGGCGCTCGAGGAGGAGATGGCCGAGCGTTCGGTCGACTTCCGCATCGAGGACGAGGACCTCGAGGACCTCAAGACCGTGCGCGACGCGGTCGACTACGTCGTCGCCCGCGTGTCCGGCGACTGAGGACGGGCGATCCGGTGACCCAGACGTCCGCCGTGTCGTTGCCGCTCACCGACGAACTGCTCGACGGTCTGAGCGACCGCATCGGCCATCGCTTCGCGGACGTCGGGCTGCTCCGCCGTGCGATGGCGCACCGGTCGTGGTGCGCCGAACACCCGGGCAACCTGTCGAACGAACGGCTGGAGTTCCTCGGCGACGCGGTGCTCGGCTGGATGATCGCCGACATCGCCTACCGCGAGCACCACGAGCTGCCCGAGGGCAAGCTCACCGATCTCCGCAAGAGCGTCGTCAACGCGTCGGCGCTCGCCGAGGTCGCGGTGGCGATCGACCTCGGACCGTGCCTGCTGCTGGGCAAGGGCGAGAGCGCCGCAGGTGGCCGTCTCAAGCCGTCCATCCTGAGCGATGCACTCGAGGCCGTCATCGGGGCCGTCTACCTCGACGGTGGGGTGGTCGCCGCGGCCCGGCTCATCGAGCATCTGTTCACCGAGCCGCTCGAGCGTGCCGCCAAGCAACTCGACCGGCTCGACTTCAAGACCCTCCTGCAGGAGCTCACCGCCCGCATGTTCGATGCGGCACCCGTCTACGTGGTGAGCGAGAAGGGCCCCGATCACCAGAAGACCTTCACCGCGACCGTGGTGGTCGCCGGCCGCCCGGTGGGCGAGGGGACGGGCCGGTCGAAGAAGGTCGCCGAACAGGCGGCTGCGATGGCCGCGCACACGCTGCTCACCACCGAGTCCTGACAGCCCGAGACCAGCAGAGACCCGACCGGATCACCGACCATGCCCGAGCTGCCCGAGGTCGAGACCGTCCGACGCGGGCTCGACGTGCGCCTCGTCGGTCGCACCATCCGCTCCGTCGAGGTGGGCCGTGAACGCACGGTGCGGCGCACGTCGCGTCAGGCCGTCATCGACGGGCTCACCGGCGCCACGATCGTCGACACCCGTCGCCGCGGGAAGTACCTCCTGCTCGGCCTCGACACCGGCGACGACGTGATGATCCACCTCCGCATGAGCGGCCGGGTGCTCATCAATGCGCTCGACGAGCCGCGGCCGCCGCACACACATGTCGCGGCGCTGCTGTCGGGCGAGCCGGAGGAGGAACTGCGGTTCGTCGATCCGCGCACGTTCGGCGAGGTGGTGGTGTTCGATCCGTCGAACGTCGAGGTGGAGATCCCCGACTTGTTCAAGCTCGGCGTCGACCCGATCACCGACGGCATGACCCGCACGACGCTCGCCCGCATCGTGCGGTCCCGCGCCCGAGCGCTGAAGGCGTTGCTGCTCGACCAGCACGTGATCGCGGGCGTCGGCAACATCTACTGCGACGAGATCCTGCACGCCTCGCGGCTGCGCCACGACCGCATCTCCAACACCCTGACCGGCCAGGAGATCACCCGGCTGCACCGCGAGATCCATCGCATCCTCGGCGAGGCGATCGCCGCCGGCGGGTCGACCCTCGCCGACACCCAGTACGTCGACGTCGACGGCAACGGCGGCCAGTTCCAGCTCTCCCATCGCGTCTACGACCGGTTCGGGCAGCGCTGCATCACCTGCGGACGGGCCGACATCGCCCGGGTCGTCAACGCCGGCCGCACGACGCACTTCTGTCCCCGCTGCCAGCGCTGACGCGCATCACTCCAGGTCAGCGACGACCTCGTTGACCTGGGGTGGAGCGCACCGATGGTGCGGTGGCGACGGCTCGTCGCTGCTCACCTGCCCGGGCCGGGTTCGCCGCCCCGGGAGGCCCGGCTAGGATCGACGAGCCGTGTTTCTCAAGTCCCTCACCCTCAAAGGTTTCAAATCGTTCGCCGACTCGACGACGATGGTCCTGGAACCTGGCGTCACCGTCGTCGTCGGCCCCAACGGGTCGGGCAAGTCGAACGTGGTCGACGCGATCGCCTGGGTGCTCGGCGCTCAGGCGCCCAGTTCGGTGCGGTCGCAGAAGATGGACGACGTCATCTTCGCCGGCACCGCGAAGCGTCCCGCGCTCGGCCGCGCCGAGGTGATGCTCACCCTCGACAACTCCGCCGGCATCCTGCCGATCGAGTTCACCGAGGTCACCATCTCGCGCACCCTGTTCCGCACCGGCGAGAGCGAGTACGCGATCAACGGCGTCAACTGCCGCCTGCTCGACGTGCAGGAACTGCTCAGCGATGCCGGCGTCGGCCGCCAGCAGCACGTCATCGTCAGCCAGGGACAGATCGACGCGGTGCTCAACGCCCGCCCCGAAGACCGCCGCGCCATCATCGAAGAGGCCGCCGGCGTGCTCAAGTACCGGCGGCGCAAGGAGAAGAGCGAACGGCGTCTCGACGCCACCGAGGCGAGCCTGCTCCGCGTCCAGGACCTGCTGCGCGAAGTGCGCCGACAGCTCCGCCCGCTCGAGCGCCAGGCCGACGCCGCCCGCCGTCACGGCGACCTCGTCGCCGAGTTGAAGGCGCTGCAGTTGTTCGTCGCCGGCCGCGAGATCGCCGCGCTGCGGGCCCGGCTCACCACCTTCGCCGGCGACCGCCTGCAGCTCGACACCAAGGAACAGGCGCTGCGCGCCGAGCTCGCCCAGCTCGACACGCTCGTGCTGGCGGCCGAGGCCGAGCTCACCGCTCGTGGCGACACCGATCTCGGCGACGAGATGGTGCGCGTCGAGCAGCTGCGCGAGCGTGCCCGCGGCATCGCCGCGGTGATGGTCGAGCGGCGCCGTTCGCTCGAGCGCGACCGCGGCCAGCTCATGGACGGCGGGGTCGTCGCCAACCTCGAGGCCGACGCCGCACGCCTGCGCGACGACCTCGACGCGGTCGCCGCCGACCTGGCGGCCCTCGGCCCCGAGGCCGAAGACCTCGCGTCGCAGGAGCAGGAGTTCGCCGAGCACCGGCGCACGACCCTGCAGACCATCAACGACATCAACGCGAGCACCTCGGCGGCGTCGGCCGCGGCAGAGGTGCGCGGCGAGCTGCGCTCGATGCAGAACGGTGTCGGCCGCGCCGAGAGCGAGGCCCGCCGTCTCGAGCAACGCCTCGAGTCGTTGCGTCAGAAGTCGGAGCGCTTCGAGGGCGAGATCGTCCGGCTGAAGATCCAGTGCGAGCAGGCGAACGAGTCCGAGGCGCCGCTGGTGGCCGAGGTCGAAGCCGCCGAGGCGCGGCGCATCGCCGCCGAAGCGGCCGCCGAGGTCACCACGCACGCGCGGCAGGAGGCCGCCGAGGAGCTGTCGCGCTGGCGTGCCCGTGCCGAGGCGTTGAGCATGGCGCTCGAGACCGCCCGCGAGCGGGCCGGCGCCGAACACCTCGCAGGCGTCGACGGCGCCCTCGGCACCCTGCTCGACCTGGTGGAGATCGACGAGGACTGGGAGTCCAGCGTCGAGGCGGCGCTCGGCGACGCGCTGCTCGCGGTCGTCGTCGACGACCCGGCGACGGGCCGTCGTGCACTCGAGTCGCTGCGTTCGTCCAACGTGCACGGCGCCGTGCTGGCGCTCGGCCTCGGCAGCACCACCGCTGCGGTCGCCGTGCCATCGACAGGTTCGCCGGTGCGTCCGCACGTGCGCAGCCGCAACGCAGCAGTGGAACGGCTCCTCGACACGATCCTCGGGAGCGCGGTCCGGGCCGACCACTTCGACCAGGCGGTCGACATCGCGATGGGCAACCCGTCGGCCGTCGTCGTCACCGCCGACGGCGACCGCTTCGGGCCGTCCGGTTGGCGCCTCGGTGCCTCGGGTGGCGGTGCGACGGCCGCGGCGCTCGACGAGGCGACGGAACGTCTCTCGCTCGCGCAGGCCGAGCAGGCGACTCGCGATCAGGCAGCACAGGCGGCGCGAGCCGAGCTGCAGTCGGCCCGCCAGCAGGAGGCCGAGCTCACCCGCCGACTCGACCAGCACGACGCCACGTTCACGGCGAGCTCCGAGAAGCTCGCGCGTGCGCAGGCCGAGCGTCGCGAGACCGCCGCCGAATTCGAGGCGCTCGAGCGCAGCATCAGCGAAGCGAACGAACGCATCGCCCGCGAGCGGGCCCGCATCACCGAACTCGAGGCCCTCGTGCCGGCGCTCGAGGCCGACGAGGCCGCCGAGGCCGAGGCCGCCAAGGCGCGCGGCGAACTGCGCGCCCAGCTCGACGCCCGGGCGGCGCGCCTCGCAGCGATGCGCCAGGACCTCGAGGTTCGCAACGCCGGTCTGCACGAACGCCAGGGCTTCCTCGAGCGCCGGCTCGAGGAGACCGAGCGTCGCCTCGCCGCCGACGTCGCCGCACGCGCTGCGGCAGCGGAACGACGCGTGGCCGTCGAGCGCTCGCTCGTCGCGATCGAGCGCCTCGCCACACTCGTCGACGCGCATCGTCACGTCATCGAGGGCCGACACACCGAGCTGCTCGAGGTGCGCCGCCGCCAGAGCGACGAGGTGCGCTCGATCGCGGCCCGGCTCGACGAGGCCCGCCGGCGGCGCAACGCCGCCGAGCGCGAACTCGACGAGAACCGTGAGCGCCAGCGCCGCATCGAGCTCGACGACGCGGAGGCGAAGCTGCGGTTGGAGACAGCGGTCGAGGCGCTCCGTCGCGAACACGACGTCGAGCCCGACGTCGCCGAGGCCGCCGAGCTGCCGCCGCTCAAGGAGGGCGTCAACCCGGCCGCCCGCGTGC
>JBILUM010000142.1:0-6387 GCA_044370995.1 Ilumatobacteraceae bacterium
AAGCTCACGATCGGCCGCCAGCGAGCGGCCGACGGGATGTCGGACGGCGCCGGGTCGTCGGCCCATCCGGGGTTGCTCCACAGGTTGTCCGGCTCCCAGGTACCGACGGCGTCCGACGCATGATTGAGGTACAGCACCCTCGGGGTCGGCCATGTCTCGGGGTCGGCACCGATCTCTGCGCTGGTCGTGGCGACACGCAGGTTCGGCTGACTTGCCCACACGGGCCGCCACGGGCGACTGCTCGGGTCACGACCGTCGACCACCGGGCCCCACACGGGGTTGCTCCGCGTCGGGCCGACGAACAGGGCGCCATCGGCGCGCGAGACGAGGGATGCCAGCGAGGCCGCTGCCGAATCGTCGCCGTCGCGATCGATGAACGCCTCTTCACCGCCGAAGGATCCGAGGCTCTCCCCGAACACGATCAGCGTCGGTCGTGCGTCTGCCGGCAGCGACGACCATGCGGCGTGCACCCCCTCGAACAGGGCGACGCCGAGCTCGGGGGGACTGCCGGTGTCGATCAGGTTGCCGACCCAGCTGGGCAGGAACGAGTACTGCACGCCCACGATGGCGGTGTCGCCACGATGCATGTACTCGAGTGTCCGGGCGGCGTTGGGGTTGATCCAGCCGGTGCCGGTCGGCGTCGCGACGACGAGCACCTCGCGGTCGAAGGCGCCGGTGCGGCGGAGCTCGTCGACCGCCAACGCGACCCGTTCCTCGGTGGAGTCGGCGGAGTCGAGACCGACGTAGACACGGATGGGCTGCATCACCGCGTCGTCGCCGGTGAACTCGCTGAGCTCGGCAGGGGTGGGCGTCCGGCCCACGAACGTGCGGCCCTGGTGGCCGAGGTCGTCGAAGTCGACCAACGACTCGGGTCCGCCGGAGATCAGGTTCGACGTCGGGACGACGACGCCGTCAGCGGTCGTGGTGTCGAACGCCCCGAACTCCTGATCGGCCCAGTTCGTGAACGCGGTGACCGCGACACCCGACGACCACGACAGCAGACCGATCACCGCAGCGACCACGAGCCAGCGCGACCACGACACCCGGATGCGCGTGGCGACGGCGCGGTCGAAGCGGACCACGAGGTGCTTGACCACTCGGGCGAGCGTGAGCAGGAGCAGCACCACGACGACGGTGAGCAGCATCATCGGCACGATCGACCACGCCGACAGCGGTGGCATCGACACGAGCCGCCGGTGTTCGCGCTGCCAGCGGAGCCATCGCCACGGACCGATGAGCAGCGCAAGGGTTCCCAGCAGGAGTAGGGCGGTCGTCGCCCCCTCACGCACCCTCGACGGGATGGTCCATCGCTTGAGGCCCAGCACCCGACGAGTGGCCCGATGGAGGGCGCCTCCCAGTCCGAAACCGATCGCGGCACAGATCGCCCCGACCGCCGCCTGGATGAGCGGCGAACGGGGCAACATCGACGGCGTCAGCGACGCCCACCAGAACACGAGTGCGCCGAGGGCCGAGCCGAACGAGCCGGTCGAACGGAGCCGTTGCCGGAGGGTGATCGGTCGGTCGGTCGGCGGCATCGCGGCGGCACGGGCCGTTTCCTCGGCGGCGATCGTCTCGCCCACCCAGTCGTCGATCTCCTGCCACTGGTCGTACAGCCACTGCTCGCGGTCGGCTTCAGGCGGGATCTCCTCGTGGCGCACCCGCCAGATCCTGGTGGTGACGGTGTGGTCGATGGGGAAGTTGCGCCACAGGTCGCGGGCGGTCGACAACGACTCCAGGCCGGTGTGACCCACGAAGACGATGTCAGCGTCGGGCGCTGCACCGATGACGGTGTCGACGCCGAGCGGTTTCGGGGGCAGGAGGTGCGTGAGGCGTTCGGCACGCGCTGCGAGGTCCGGGCGCCCGATCGTGCCGAGCTGGTCGATCGCGCGGGCGCGGCGGGCCTCGGTGAAGTTTCCCCCCTCGGGGAACAGCACGACTGCATCGGTGGGGCCGGCGTGGCCGGCGAGCCGGGCGAGTTCGTCGATGAAGCTGTCGCGGGCGTTGCCTCCCGAGCGGACGAAGCCTGCCCCGATTCGGTTGAGCATGACGTCGATCGCGGGATCGAGCTGCAACGCGTCCTTCAACACGATGATCGGCCGGCGGCGCGCGGATCCGTTGGCGACGGCGTCGACGAGCAGGAACGAGTCACCGGCACCGGCGTGACGGCTGAAGACGAGCAGCGGACGCGTGGGATCGGCGACCTGGCCGTCATCGCCGTCGTGCACGAACGTGAGTCCGAAGGTGAACCTCGCGGTGCCCATCAACCGTCGCAGGAACCAGGCCAGGAGCCGATGGTGGCGGCCGATGGATCGCTCACTGCCGAGTGAGGTGCCCAACCCGGCGACCACCCACAGGCAGAACAGTGCGGCGAGCGACACGACCTCGAGCGCGAGATAGATGGTGGCGAACCACGTGAGACGGAACACGCGCCACCGACCGGGCACGAAGCGAGAGACGAATGCCGCGACCAGCAGCCACAGCGGCAGCAGACCGAGGAGCCAGACGAACACGACGAGCATCGCCGGCACGGTCACGAGCCGACGCAGCCACTTCGGTGCGAGGAGCAGCTTCACCGGGTTGAACGTAATCCACCACCAGGGGGGCACGGACCGCCCGATCCGGGTGTGGCGTGACGCCTTCGCAGCCAACGGCCTGTGGGCCCGCATCCGCCACAGCAGGCGCGACGCGAAGTCCGGCTGGTGGATCCGCGACATCCCGCTCGGCCCGGGCTCACCCGTCAGCCTCTGGCACTCGCCCGTCACCACCTGACGGCAGCGCGGTAGCCTCGCGGTCGTGAAGTTGCTCCGACGCGCGTTGCTCGCGCTCTCGCTCGCGAGCCTCATCGCTGGTTCGATCCGGCTTCGCGGCAAGGGAGGGGTTCCTCCTCAGGAGGGCGGCTGGCGAGAGCTCCGGCTGCCGCCTCGATGAGCATCGCGACCGGGGGAACGTCGTCGGGTGGTGCTCGCGACCAGGCGCCGATCATCGGCATCTCGGGAGCCGGAGTCGTGGGTCGGGCCGTCGGCCGGGTGCTCCACCTGCTCGGTCACCGCATCGCGTGGTACGACACGTCGCCCGGTGCGGCCCTGCGCGCGAGCCGTACCTCCGGCGGCATCGTGGTCGACGATCAGCGAGCGCTCGAGGTCGCCGACGTCGTGGTGCTCTGCGGTCCCGGACCTCATGTGGCGCTCGCCGCGACCCTGCTGTCGAACGGATGCGACGTCGTGTCGACCGGCGATGCGCACGACGACGTCCTCGGCCTGCTCGAACTCGGCGGGGCGGCGACGTCGGCGAACGCTCGGCTCGTGGTCGGCGCTGCCCTGTGCCCCGGCCTGACGGGGTTGTTGGCCAACCACCTCGTCGACCAGCTCGCGTGGACCGACGAGATCCACGTCGCCGTGCACGGCACCGGTGGGCCGGCGTGCGCTCGCCAGCATCACGACGCGCTCGGCGGCCGTGCCCGGAGCTGGCACGACGGCGAGTGGGTCGAGCGGCCGAGCGGGAGCGGTCGCGAGCTCTGCTGGTTCCCCGAGCCGATCGGCCCGGCGGACTGCTATCGCGCCGATCTCGCCGATCCGGTGATCCTGCATCGATCGTTCCCACAGGCGTCACGGGTCTCGGCGCGGGTGTCGGCCACTCGACGCGACCGGCTGACGTCGCGTCTGCCCATGCTCACGCCGCCGCACGGCGCCGGCGATCGGGGTGCCGTACGCGTCGAGATCCGCGGCGCATCTGCCGACGGGGCACGCGAGACGGCGATCCTCGGGGCGGTCGGTCGCACGGGTGATCTCGCAGGAACCGTGGCCGCCGTCTTCGCGGCGAGCTGCCTCGACGGGTCGTCACCGGTGGGCGTCAGTGCCCCGGGTGACGATCCCGTCCTCGCCGGCAGGATGCTCCGCGAGGTGGTCGCGCTCGGGCTGCAGCTGCACGAGTACACCGGTGTCGCTCGAGGAGGGTTCTGAGATGAACGTGCCGTCGCTGGTGATGCCGTGGGTGCCGGAAGGTCGCACGCTGTCCCTGCCCGGTCGTGGCGAGACGTTCGTCCGGCGTCATCTGCACCCCGATCCCGCTGCTCCGACGCTGTTGCTGTTGCACGGGTGGACGGCGAGTGCCGACCTGCAGTTCTTCACGGCGTACGAGTCGTTGGCCGAGCACTACTCGTTCGTCGCGATCGATCATCGTGGCCATGGTCGCGGCATGCGGTCGACCCGGCCGTTCACGCTCGAGGACGCCGCAGATGACGCTGCCGCCGCGATCGAGGTGCTCGGTGTCGGCCCGGTGGTCGCGGTCGGATACTCGATGGGCGGGCCGATCGGCCTGCTGCTCGCTCGCCGGCACCCGGGGCTCGTCAGCGGACTCGTGGTGGAGGCCACCGCGCTCGAATGGCGGGCGACGCGATGGGAACGTGCGCGATGGCGGACGGTCCGGTTGCTCGGCCCGGTGATGCGTTCGTGGGCCTACCCGCGGTGGCTGCGGTTCGGCATCACCAAGCTGCTCGGCGTGGGTCACGAACTCGAGGTCTACGTGCCGTGGCTCGAGGCGGAGACGCGCCGGGGCGATCCGCTCTCGATCGTGCAGGCGGGACGAGCGCTCAGCCGGTACGACGCACGGGAGTGGGCCGGGTCGCTCGGGGTGCCTGCAGGAGCGCTGGTCACCACGAACGACCATCTGGTGCTGCCGTCCAAACAACGCGAGCTGGCCCGTGTCCTCGGTGCGGCGGTCGTCGACGTGGTCGGCGACCACCTCGCCCCGTGGGAGCACCCCGCAGCGTTCAGCGCGGCCATGTTGGCCGTCGTCGACCGGGTCACCGGTCGGGTCGCTCCGGACGGCGCGACCTGACGATGACGAGGGGTCACCGGCTCGATCCCCGCGTCGCGGTTGCGGCGACGGTCGGCGTCTTGGCGGTGTACCAACAGGCTCGCCGGCATCTGATCCCCGACGAGCTCCACGATCTGACGAACACGTCGATGATCGGTGTGATGGCCGCGGTGGCCACGGCGACCGGGTTGTCGGCGCGGGAGATGGGGCTCACCCGGGATCGCCTGCTCGCCGGTCTGCGCCTCGGTGGCGTGGTCGCCGGCGCGGTCGGGACGGTGGTGGGTGCGGCCGGGCTCTTCGGGTTCGATCCGCTCGGGTTGATCGGCGACCGGGCGGAGGCGTCGCTCCCGGAGATGCTCGTCGACGTCCTGGTGCGCATCCCCATCGCAACGGTGGTGTTCGAAGAACTCGCGTTCCGCGGCGTGCTGACCCCGCTGCTCGAGCGGGCCACGACGCCTGCCCGGGCGATGGCGTGGTCGGCGGCGCTGTTCGGGGCGTGGCACGTGGGGGCTCCCGCGAGCGCATCTGCCGCGGACCTCGCGACCCAGGTGGGCACCTTCGCGGCGACCGCGGCTGCGGGTGCCGGGTTCGTGTACCTCCGTCGGCGCAGTGGGAGCCTCGCGGCACCGATGGTCGCGCACTGGAGCACCAACGGTCTCGCCTACGCCGTGGCCTGGCTGGTCGGTCGCTGAGTCGTCCCGTCGAGATCAGTCGAGATCAGTCGACATCGTCGAGATCGACCCGCTTCGCCGCGTCGATCTCCAACTCGTCGAAGCGCCGGGTCAACCGCTCGATCGCGTCGGCCAGGCGATCGAGGTGGTCGCCCATCTCGCTCGTCGTCGCCACGTCGGCCAGCGACAGGCGGATGCTGGCGAGCTCGCGGGCGAGGAACTCGGTGTCGGCCTGGGTGCGTTCGGCGACGCGCCGATCGAGCTCGGACTGGGTGCGGTCGCGCGACTCCTGCCGGTTCTGGGCGAGCAGGATGAGCGGCGCCGCGTAGGCGGCCTGCAGGCTGAGCAGCAGGGTGAGGCCGATGAACTGCCACTCGTCGAAGCGCAACGAGCTGGGGCCGAGCACGTTCCACACCACCCACACGGCACAGAACACGCTCTGGTACACGAGGAACCGGGCGGTGCCGATGAAGCGGGCGACGCTCTCGCTGAACTGGCCGAACGCGTCATGGTCGTAGTGGATGCTGAGCAATCGTCGCTGGCGCGGCGTGGTGAGGTCGTCGCGGCGGGTCATGGACGACCCTCGGGAGTTGCCGTGGTGGTGGCGGTCGTTGCGGTGGTCGTCGTTGTCGTCACCCGCCGTCGCTGGCGCCAGCCCGTGGGCAGGGTGCGGTCGAGGACGTCGTCGACGGTGATCGCGCCGAGCAGGCGGTTTGCCTCGTCGCACACGCCGACCGCGAGCATGTTGTAGCTGGCGAGGCGCTCGGCGACCTCACGCTCGCTCAGGTCGGGGGTGATGGTGGGCTCCTGCTCGAGGCAGCGCCCGAGCTCCATGCTGGGCGGCTCGCGCAGCAGGCGCTGGAAGTGCACCACGCCGAGGTAGGTGCCGGTCGGCGGCTTG
>JBILUM010000143.1:0-6379 GCA_044370995.1 Ilumatobacteraceae bacterium
GATGCGGCTCTGCACCGAGGTCTCGCCGAGTTCGGCGGTCGCCTTGGCCTTCGCGTACCGGGCCTCGATCTTCTCCTGCACTTCTTTCAACGTGGGCACGTCGTCGCCGACGGTCTCGTTGAGCTGCGCCATGGCGGAGTTCATCTCCTCCTGCATGCGCGCCTGCTCGAGCTGGCTGAGGAGCTTGTTCTTCTCGGCGAGCTTCTCCTGCAGGAGACGGCTGTTCTGGGCGACGGCGGCCTTGGCCTGATCGGAGGCCTGGGTGCTCTCCATCACCATCGCCTTCAGGCTCTCGACGTCCTTCTCGACCTGGATCAGCTGGTTGGCGATCGTCTCGGCGGCCGTGGTGTACTGCGTGGCCTTCGCCGCATCGCCGGCCTTCTCCGCGTCGGCGGCCATCATCAGCGCCTGACGGGCGTTGGCGTTGAGCTTCTCGAGCTCGGTCATCTTGCCGTTGAGGCGGATCTCTGCCTGCTTCTGGCTCGCGATGACGTTCGCGGCCTGCTCCTTGAGCCTGCGGTGCTGCTGCTGGGCCTCGGTGAGCGCCTGCTCGAGCTGCACGGCCGGATCGGCGTTCTTCTCGAAGCTGCGGTTGAACTTCGCGCCGAGGTACTTCCACCACTTCTTGAGTGCCTTGAACATGGCTGGCAGCCTAGGCGAAGCGTGCTGTGATGCGGTCCCGCAGCTGGGTGAGCTCCTGCACGCCGAGCAGAGTGAGCAGGACCACGTAGACGGCGATGCCCGCAACGCCGGCGACGCTCACGCGCAGCAGTGCGTCGACACCGGTGTTGCCGCCGACCACATGGGCGACGGCCCACATCACCTCCATCATCACGACCGCGGCGAGGGCCATCCGGGCGAGGCTGCCGAGGATCGGGCGGAACGCGAAGCCGGGCACCTTGTAGGCGAGCACCTGCAACGCCCACACCGACGACACCAGATACGCGATCGCGAACGCGAGGCCGAGACCGAGGACGCCGAACCGCCCGACGAGCACGATCGCGAGCACGATGTTGATGACGTTCTCGAACACGTTGATGACGAACGGCGTGCGCGCGTCGGTGTGCGCGTAGAACGCCCGCAGCACGAACAGGTACACCGAGAAACCGACGAGGCCGAGCGAGAAGCCGGCAAGGGCGCGGCTGGTGAGCAGTGCGTCGCCGGCATCGAAGTTGCCGTGGTCGAGCGTGACGCCGATCAGTGGGCGACGCAGCACGAACATGCCGGCCGCGGCGGGGAAGGTGGCGAGCGCGACGAGCCGCACACCCATCGAGGTTCGGTCGATGAATGCCGTCTTGTCCTTGCGGGCGACGGCGCGCGCCATCTCGGGCGTGAACGTGGTGACGATCGACATCGCGAGCAGGCCGTGGGGGAGCACGAAGAAGATGTACGCCTTCGAGTACGCGTCGAGGGCGCCGCTGCCTGGTTCGGCGAGGTTCTGCACGACGACGATCGCGACCTGGTTCGCCGCGACGTAGCCGAACGTCCAGGCCGAGAGCTTCAGCAGTTGACGCACGGCCGGATGTCCGAACTGGGGGTTGAAGTGCAGCGGCACGTTCGCCCGCGTGAGCGCGGGGAGCAACGCGAGCGCCATCACCGCGATGCCTGCCGTGGCGCCGATGCCGAGGGTCCACCGGAGGCGGTCGTTGGTGAGCACCTCGATCAGCTCGGGCTCGCGGCCGTCGACCGTGGCGGGCACCATCAGCAACGAGGCGATGATCACCAGGTTCGACAGCACGGGCGCCCACGACGCGGCGAAGAACCGGCGGCGGGCGTGCAGCAGCGCGGCGGCCAGCGCGCTGATGCCGTAGAAGAAGATCTGGATCAGGAAGATGCGGGCGAGGGCGGTGCCGACCGCCCGGTACTCGGCGGGATCGACGCCGTCGGCGACGTCGAACGAGAACAGGTGGAAGATGAACGGTGCACAGGCGACGGCGATCGCCGTGAGCGCCGTGAGTGCGAGCACGGCGACGCTCAGCACGGCCGAGGTGGCGTCGTCGTCGTCGTCCTCCGCGTGGCGGGTGAACAACGGCACGAGCGATGCCGACAGGATGCCGCCGAGCAGCAGTTCGTAGATCGCGTTCGGCGAGTTGTTGGCGCCGTTGTACGCGTCGGTGAGCGCGCTCTGTCCCATCACGAACGCGAACACCGCGACGCGGACGAGGCCGGTGATGCGCGACAGCGCCGTGCCGACCGCGACGACGAGGTTGCTCTTGAGCAGATCGCTCACGTGGTGGGCGACGCGGTGCCCGGACCGTTCGCCTCGAACCCCCGGGAGCGGCCCGTGGTGTTCACCTCGTCGACGGCCTGGAGGAGCGCTTCCAGTTGCACCACGACACCGCCGACGGCTGAGCCGAGTTCACCGGTGGTGTCGCTGCCGATGGACACCTCGGCCGCCTGGCTCACGAGTTCGCCGAGTCGGGTCTGCAGCCCGTGGAGGCGCTGATCGGTGAGGTCGCGGGCGGTGCGGATGCGCTCGACCGCGTCGAGCTGCGACTGGATCGACGCTCGCATCGCGTCGTCGGTGGCCCGCTCGAGACGGGCACGCAGCCCCTCACCGTCGAGGCTGCGGATGGTGTCGTCGAGCTGGTCGCCGTGCTTCGCGATCTGCCAGCACTCGTCGACGCCGCGGTCGACCTGGCGACCGATCTCGGCCATGCGGCTGCGCAGGGGACCCGGGCTCATCGACTCGACGATCCTGGCGAACCGACGCTGCGCCGATTGTGCCGCGGTCACGTGACGGCGCCACGGCTCGCCGACCCCGAACGGGTCGACCCGGGTCGTGCGCCCGTCGCCCTTCCCCTCGCCCCGCTTGGACGGCCGGAGACGCAGCGCGAGCACGACGGCCCCCGCACACACGGCGATGCCGATGAGCACGGGGACGAGTTCCACGGCGGTGAGCCTATTGCGATCGTCTCCGCCCGACCGGCCACACGCTCGGTGAACGGTCTCCCCCCGGCCGCTCGTCGACGGTCAGTTGTCGACGGTCAGTTGTCGACGGTCAGTTGTCGACGGTCAGTTGTCGACGGGGACGATGTCGGTCGCAGTGAAGGTGGTGAGCTGTTCGTCGCTCGGGTCTGTCAGCGGGGCGATCCGCATCGCCTGGTGGGCGACCGCGGTCTCGAACAGGTTGCGTACGAAGCGGGCGTTGCCGAACCCGCGAGTGCGCGGCTCGCCGTCGATCAGCTGCTGCACCCGTGCCAACGCGTCGTCGGAGCACGTGTACTGGTGCTTCTCGCCCAGCTTGAGGAAGATCAGCACCAGTTGTTCGGTCGTGTAGTCGGCGAAGTTGATGGTGCGGGTGAACCGGCTCTTCAGACCCGGGTTCGTGTCGATGAAGGTGTTCATCTCCTCGGTGTACCCCGCAGCCACGATCGCGAGGTCGTCGCGATGGTCCTCCATGAACTTCACGAGTGTGTCGATCGCCTCGCGCCCGAAGTCGTTCTCGCCACCGCGGGCCAGTGCGTACGCCTCGTCGATCAGCAGCATCCCGCCGAGGGAGGTCTCCAGCGTCTGCTGGGTCTTCAGCGCGGTCTGGCCGACGTAGCCGGCGACCAGCTTCGACCGGTCGGTCTCGACCAGATGGCCCGTCGACACCACGCCGACGGCCCGGTAGATCTGGCTCAGCAGGCGTGCCACGGTGGTCTTGCCGGTGCCTGGGTTGCCGCTGAACACGAGGTGCTTGCTGGTCTCGATCGTGGGCAGGCCGCGCTCCTCGCGGAGTCGTTGCACCTGCAACAGGCTCGTCAGTCGCCGCACCTCGGCCTTGACGTTGTCGAGGCCGACGAGCTCGTCGAGCTCGGCGAGCAGTTCGTCGATCCCTCGGGCGGGCGGCAAGTGCACGTCGACGGTGATCGCCGGGGCATCGGCGGCCGCAGCGGTCGGTGGGGTGCCCGGCCGTTGCGTGTTCGGGGTGCCGGGAACCGGAGGTGTCGGTCCGGTCTGTGGTTGCCCCGGCCGGTTGATGCCCGCAGCGTCCATCGCCTGCAGGAGCGCCGAGCGGAAACGATCGATGGCGGCGATCTCGTCGGCCGACGGGACGAGGTCGAGCGCGGCGGTGAGGTGGGCGAGGCGGAGTGCGCCGGCGTAGTAGCGGTGGCTGCGTCGCTCGCCGTCGCGTGCGTCGGCCCGCACCAGGAGGTCGAACAGCACCGATGGTGATCCGAGCCAGGTGCGCCGGCCGTCGAGCATGCCCCCTTCGCGGAGCCGGGCGGCGGTGACGATCAGCGGCGGCTGCAGGCGGGGTCCGATGGCGTCGAGGAAGGCGTCGAGTTCGGCGTCGGCCTGGCGCCCGTCGCTGTCGATGATCGCACCCACGAGGTTCGACGCCTCGATGAGGGCCTCCTGGCGATGGGCGTCGCGACCGTCGCCGCTCAGGGTGCCGAGTGCCGATCCGATCTCGTCGACGAACCCGCTCACATCCGCGATCAACGAACTCATCGCCGAATCGTAGAGATCCGTGAGCCGCACCCGCACGATGTACGGGTGACGCTCACGAACAACGGGAGTCGGTGAGCCGGACCCGCAGCATCTGCGGGTGCGGCTCACGGAACGGATGTGCATCGGCGTGCAACACAGTTGACCCGGCGGTCAAGCGGCGGGTTAGGGTGCTTCGCATGGGTGAGCGTTTCGAGAGCGTCCAGCAGGTCCGCGACGGACTGAAGGCCGTGAACTATCTGGCAGACGACGGCATCGCTGGAGTGGCCTTCCTGGCCGACCGGCTCGGCAAGCCGATCCTGGTCGAGGGGCCGGCGGGCACGGGCAAGACCCAGCTCGCCAAGTCCATCGCGGAGGCGACCGGCTCGCGGCTGATCCGCCTGCAGTGCTACGAGGGCCTCGACGAGAGCAAGGCGCTCTACGAGTGGAACTACAAGAAGCAGCTGCTGCGCATCCAGGCCGACCGCAACAGCGACTCGTGGAGCGACATCCACGACGACATCTTCGGTCCCGACTTCCTCCTCACCCGCCCCCTGCTCGAGGCCATCACGGCCGAGGATCCGGTGGTGCTGCTGATCGACGAGGTCGACCGCGTCGAGGTCGAGACCGAGGCGCTGCTGCTCGAGATCCTCTCCGAGTACCAGGTGTCGATCCCCGAGCTCGGCACGATCACGGCCAAGCAGATCCCGATGGTGTTCCTCACGTCGAACAACACCCGTGAGCTGAGCGAAGCCCTCAAGCGTCGCTGCCTCTACCTCCATGTCGACTACCCCGACATGGATCGTGAGAAGGAGATCGTGCTCACCAAGGTCCCCGGAGTCACCGAGAACCTGGCCGATCAGATCGCCCGCATCGTGCGCAGCATCCGTCAGCTCGACCTGAAGAAGGCCCCCTCGGTCAGCGAGACCATCGACTGGGCCCGCACGCTCGTGCTGCTCGGCATCACCAACATCGATGCGCAGCAGGCCAAGGAGACCCTCCACATCCTGCTGAAGTACCAGACCGACATCGCCAAGGCGGCCAAGGAGCTGAGCGTCGACAAGTAGTCGACCGCTCATGCCCTTCCGCCCGGATCCCCTGGACCGAATCGACTCCTGATGCTCGACCTGCTCGCCGGCTTCGTCAACGAGCTCCGCAACGCGGGGCTGCCCGTGTCGCTCACGGAGAACCTCGACGCGATGGAGGCGGTGCAGCACATCCCCATCGAGGACCGTGAGGCGTTCAAGTACGCCCTCGGCGCCACGATGGTGAAGAACAACAGCCACTGGCGCGCGTTCGAGACGGTCTTCGAGGTGTACTTCAGCCTCCGCGGTCCCGAGTACAAGCTCAAGGACGGCGACGAGAGCGACATCGACGAGATGTGGCGCGAGATGCAGGAGCAGATGCGCCAGGGCGAGGGCAAGGGCGCTGCGGGCGGGTCGATGGACCAGCTCACGCCCGAAGAGATCGCCCAGATGCTCATGAACGCCCTCATGAACGGCGATCAGGCGATGATGCGGGCACTCGCCAAGCAGGCCGTGCAGCGCTTCGCCGGCATGGAGCCCGGTCGGCCGGTCGGCGGCACCTACTACCTGTACCGCACCCTGCGGAACCTCGATCTCGACGGCATGCTCGACAAGCTCATGGAGAAGAGCAAGGAGCAGGTGGGCGGCGAGCTCACCCCCCTCGAGGAGCGCCTCGAGAAGGACGAGTACAACGACCGCATCGAGCAGTTCAAGAAGGAGATCGAGGCCGAGATCCGTCGACGCCTCGTCGCCGACCGTGGTGCCGAGGCGATGGCCAAGACGCTGCGCAAGCCGTTGCCCGAAGACGTCGAGTTCATGCATGCGTCGCGCGACGAGATGCAGAACCTGAAGAAGGCGCTCGGTCCGCTCACCCGCAAGCTCGCCGCACGTCTGGCCCGCAAGCGCCGTCACGGCCGCAAGGGTCCGCTCGACTTCCG
>JBILUM010000635.1:0-6361 GCA_044370995.1 Ilumatobacteraceae bacterium
TTTAGTAGTTTGGGCAAGGAGGGAAGAAAGTTGGGATTTTTCTCCCGAAGGCTGTTGCAATTTTGAAGTTGGTATGACATAAATCGGTTCTGAGGAATTGTTGGCCGATGGATTATTTTGGTTTGGCCGCCACCGACGACTTTCAAGAGTTGATACGTCAAAGGGGTTAATCGTGCTTAGTCTTCGAAATTTAATGTTGGCCTTGGTGATGGCGGCGGTTGCTCCTGCTGCGGCGGAAGCAAGTTTGATCATGAGCCTGTCGGAAGACCCTGGGTTGAATGTTGTCACCCTAAGCTACAGTGGGTCTGTCAATACGACAGGCTTTACGTCACTTGCTCCCGTTGGTACCGTAGCGTCGATCACGCCCATCAGCGGACTTGTACAGAACATGTCATCAACCCAGTGGTTTCTGACTGGCAGCACGACTGGTACTCAAACTTTCGGGACTGGTGCTGCCATCAACGCTGCCTCTTCGTCAGGTAGCCCGATTTACACGAATTTTGCCGCGCCCAACATCATGGGTTTGCCTGTCGGGTACACCAGTGGAGCGCCCATCACGGGCATGATGACCTTTACTGGGACTTTCGCGACTTTGGGAATCACTCCCGACTCGACATTCTCATTCGATTGGGGTGGTGGAGGTGCTGGTAGAACGGTGACCCTCACCACATCGACCGTTCCTGAGCCCGCGACGATGGGTGTGCTTGCGATCGGGTCGGTTGTTAGTGGTTTTGCTTACCGTCGTCGAGTGAAGAAGGCCAAGCTTCAGGGTGCAGTTTAAACGGTTTGAGATGCCCGAACGTCAGGGGCGTCGTACAACAGTACATCGCAAGTCGGCAGCGAGGTTTCGCTGCCGACTTTTTTTTCGCCTGTTTATCGTGGTTTTTTTACGCCCGGTAGGTTAGTCTTTCACGGAGGTTTTGTCCGTCTTATCTCTTCGGTAACGTATGTCTGCTGGATCATTCAACGCTTCATCATCGCTCGGTTCGGGCGGCTCTTCCAACGAATCATCCGAGCGTTCGGCAAAGCTCTTTTGGCTTGGCCTCTTTTTGGCCACCTTGCCGCTGCTGTTGGTCTACGTTTTGACACTGCGGCGGTTTCACGGGACGCATTACGATTACGTCCCGTTCGCGCTGTTGCTGGTGGGCGTGCTTGCCTTCTTTCGTTTCGATCGCCGCTTTGCCCTGCCCCGCGATTGGTTCGCTTGGGGTTTGATCGGGCTGGGCGTCGCGGCGATGTTGCCGGCCGTTTATCTGAATTCTTCTTGGCTGGGGACGCTCGCGTTCATCTTGGTGGGAGCGGCGTGGCTGTGGACGTCGCGAGAAACGAGTGGCAAGCGGTTATTTGCGTTGGCCTTGCCCTTGGCGATGGTGCTGAAGTTGCCCGTGGGACTCGATCAATCGTTGATTCAATGGCTTCAGCGGGTCGCGACGAAGGTCTCTGGGTCGCTGCTATCGTGGCTGGATGTCCCGCATTTGGTTACCGGGAATGTCATCGGGCTTGCGAGCAAGGACTTGTTTGTGGCCGAGGCGTGCAGCGGGATCCAATCGGTCTTTACGCTCTTGTTCATCGCGACGGTGTTGATCGCGATCCACCGTTATCGCTGGTGGTATGTCCCGATCTTTTGGGCCGCGGCGGTGCTTTGTGCCGTGCTTGGTAATTCGCTCCGGATCATCATCGTGGCGATTGCAGAGGTCTGGTACCAAAAGGACTGGTCGACGGGATGGGCCCATGAAGCGGTCGGTTATGTGACGTTGTTGATCGCGATCTTGATGCTGTTGTCGTTCGAATATTTCTTCACCGGGATCTTTCATCCGATCCGTAACCGGCAGTCTGAGGAGAAGGTGCTCAGGAATCGTTTGGTACGTTTTTGGGATCGATGGCTGGCTTATGCGACGTCGCGATCCGAGACCCCAGGAAAGGTTGCGGTGAAGGTAACCGAAAAGGGTAAATCGAAATCGGCGAAGCGTCGGACACAGGCCCGCACGATCGGTTTGGGTGCGGCGGCAAAAAGTTTGCAAGGTGGCAAGGTTGTCGTCGATTCGAAGGAGCAGGACGATGTGTCGGAAGCGGATGTCGAAACGCTTGGTCAGCAATCGGAGATCGAGGCAGAGTTCGAGCGAGAGCTGAATGGGGAAGGAACGGTTGTCGAGGATGTCGCCCCGGTTTGGGAACCGGCCGGAAGTCGGCTCGGTTGGTTAGGTTGGGGGGCGGTGGCAGTCGGGACGCTTTTGGCGGTCGGTTCGACTTTCGCGGCGGTACGAAACCTGCCCAAAGAGATTGAGCGTCCGATCGTTGCGGCTCCAGACAAGATTTTCGCGCCGCCTCCGGGGCTGTTGACGGATTCGCTTGGTGAGCTCGAAATCGCCAGCTACACGCCGGCCCGTGATGACAAGGAACGGATCATGGGATTGCCGGCCGATATTTGGAGCATCGGTAACGAGCGGTATCGGGGTCAGGTCGTTTTGAGCCAGCCCTACTTCGGATGGCATGACCTATGCATCTGTTACATCAATCTGAATTGGGAATTGCTCGATCGGGAATTGGTGCAGCCCGCGATCGAGGTGAATGAGCAAGGTGATGATTCGTCGGGGTCACCGACCTATGCCTTCGCCCGATTTCGTCGGGCTGATAACGAATACGGTTACCTGTGGTTTTCTGCGGTCAGCTATGACGGCAAGATGCAACCTCCGCCGGCGAATTTTGCCTTGGAAGGATTGTCAGGGCGTTTCAGCGGCATCACCGAGGAGGTCGATTACAAAAATTTGATGTTGATCCAATTGTGGGTCATCACCCCCGATAATCTTCGGCCGAGCGATTTGGAGGTTTTGCGGCGTGGGTTCGAGGTGGCGCGCGGTCGGGTTGTGAAGTCGGTGCGGGATTCGGCTGCCGCCCAACCGAAGGTCGAAACGACGCAGGCGAGCGAGTAGGAGCGAAGCATCATGAAGCGAATCATTGCGGCCATTCGATATCTGTTCCGATCGTTGTTCGGATTTTTTATCGCTTGGATCACGTCGACGCCGTGGCTGAGCATTGTGGTGGGGCTCCCCTTCTGGATAGCGATGGGTTTTTTGGCCTTCGTCTTTTTTCAACAGCGTGACCCGATCCGCCGCGACGTCTCGTTGACCCGGCAACTTGGTACCGCGCTGAATCGAAGCGATTTTGAGACGGCAAAGCTGCTCCTTGAACGCAAGCTTCAAGATCGCCCCGATGACCGCAGCGCACGGCTGCAGATGGCACAGGTCCTTGCCGAGAATGAGGAGACCGAGGCGGCGACGCGGATGATGTTCCAGCTCGCGCTGAACGATGTCCGAGCAGGCGATTTGTTGCCGATCACGGGAAAGGACGGCACGGTCGCGACACCGAAGGTCGACCCAAAGATCTTTCGCTTTGGGGAAGGGGATCCCCAAGCGGGGATGTGGCTGATCGGCAACTATTACGGCAAGAAGGCCGCGAAGGGAGCATTGTCCGAGGCCGATTTGGCCGTTGTCGATAAGCTTTTGCCGTGGCTTTACAGCAGTTATCCCGACAACGTTGAACTCGCGAACCTTTACGGCGAACGGTTGCTGACGCTCAAGATGCTCGGTGAGGCGTTGACGTTGTACGAGGGGATCGCAGACAAGGACCCGAAGTTCCGTTTCAACGCGGCGTTTTTGTCGAGGTTGGAAGGGAACGAAACCCGCGCCCGCGAACATGCGGAACGGTTGCTCGAAGAAGTCAGCAGGCTCGATTCCGACGACCTGCTCAGCTATGACAACCGGTTGAAGGTATCGGCGGCCTACACGTTCCTGAATCGTTACCCGGAAGCGCTGCAAACGCTCAGCAACCTGGCTGGGGCGACGACCGACCCGGACAAGAAGCGGCAGGCCGAGGTGCTGTTTGCCCAGACGTTGATCACGTGGAATGACACGATCGACAAGAAGTCACAGAAGACGGTGCAAGATCACCAGCAGATGATCGGCAATTTGCAGGACGCGATGAAGGTCGCCCCCGATGACCCGGCGGTGCTGGAGTTTTTGTCGCGGTATGTGCTTGAGGCAACGGTCGGGGGCGACGAACAGCTTTCCGAGATGCAAAAGGCCTTGATGGCCAATTCGTCGCCAGGGGTGACGCATTTCATCCAGGGGACATCGGCGGCCTTGAAGGGGAACAAGGAAGACGCGGCGTTGCACCTGGATTTGGCGCTCAAGAGCCTCCCGAACAGCACGGTGGTGCTGAACAACCTCGCCTACACGATGTCGCAGGGCGAGGATGCCGATTTGCCCAAGGCGTTGACCTTGATCGACGAGGCGATCGCGAAATTGCCTGAGCCCAAGCCCCAGTATTACGACACACGCGGGAACATTTTGCTGAAGATGGAACGCTGGGCCGACGCGATCCCGCCGCTTGAGGCGATTTCGAATGAACCGGCGCTCGGTTTGGCGGCTCACCAGGGTTTGGCGATTTGCTATGAAAAGCTGGGGAACGAAGAGTTGGCGCGTGTTCATCGTGTCATTGCTGCTAATTTGGCGGGGGAAAAGCCAGCGCCGGAAACCCCCGAGAAACCAGAAGCCATCGAAAAAGCTGGGGAAAGTGCTAACTAGCCCGACATTGATCACATTTTTTTGATTTGCCGGTTTTTCCCCGCTTGCATTAAGTTTGCGAGTATGGGACAAATAAGTGCCTTGCGCAAGTGTTAGAATCCATACAATCAGGTCTGATCGGTTGGTCATGAAGGCCTAGGATCGTTTTTCATAAGGCGTGCCAATATGTCTTTTCTGCGAAATCTGGTCTTCGTTGCTGTCTCGGTTTTGTTGTCTGCCGGATCGGCCAAGGCGAGTTTGATCATCAATCTCGTCGATCAGAATAATGGAAGCTTGTTGTTGACCTATAGCGGGTCGATCAACATGTCGACGCTGGGTGGTCCGGTTGCGGTCAATTACAACCAGGGGACGCCGATGTTCAGCGCGTTTCAGGGTTATTTGCGGGTTGGTACGTTTGTCGATTTGTACAACACCGGATCGACCAGTACCCCTTCTACCTTTGGAGCGGGCGGTGGGGTCGTTCCGACCCTTGTCGCACCTGGAAGCAGTGCTTTTGCGGCTGACTTCGTCGCCAAGACATTGAGCGTTCCTACCGGGTACGTTTCGAACAGCCCGATTTCCGGCAGTGCGACCTTCTTGGGTACACTGTCATCGAACGGAGTCAATGCCGGGACATACATGTATTCATGGGGTTCGGGAATAACCGAATCGGTTGTACTCAACGTTTCGTCGGTCGTTCCCGAGCCAGGTTCGATGGCGGTTTTGGCGATCGGTTCGATCGCGAGCGGTGTCGCTTATCGCCGTCGCCGCAAGATGGCTGCGGCTAAGGCATAATTCGCCGTGCCGCGTCGGTGTGTGGGAACGAAGCGGCAACGATAGCGGTGGGGCGCGATCCCACCGTTTCCGGTACCGCGTAGGGTTTGCCACGGAATGACACGGAAGCTCACGGAAAGGGAATATGAGGGCTTTGGCGCGAGTCGGGTTTACCACGAAGACGCGAATAGCTGGAAGGTTTGGCCCGCGTCGTGGGCCACGGAATGACGCGGAAATCCACGGAAAAGGAACTCTGATTTTTGGTGTTTTGGGTCAGGGATAAGTTTTGAAACACTGAGTCACAGAGAGCGCGAAGCGCGATTCGTTGATTGGTGGTGACGAGTGTTGGTCCCAAGTCATTGATTTTCTTTCTCGGCTCTACTTTCTAAATGGTTAGCGGCTTGGGGGCGAGCCCACCGGTTCTTGATGTGTGCGTCGTTACCGGGCGGCTTGCGCCGTGCTGCTTCTGTGTGCGTCGTTACCGGATGCTCGCGCAGTGCCGCTTCTGTACTGACAACTAACAACCCCCAAAAAAATCTTCGCGGCCTTCGCGTCTTCGTGTTAAATCCGACGCGCGCCATCCCCAAGAAAACCTTCGCGTTCTTCGAGTCTTCGTGTTAAATCCCGCGCGTCTGAGGTTCGGCGGCTTGCATCAGTTCAGTGCTTCGCCGCCGGTGGCGGGACGGTCGGGGGCTTGGCCGGGGAGCGGCCGGTTTCGTGCGTAACGGACCGCTTCCAGAAAGGATTCCAACAGGACCTGTGCGGCGATCGCATCGACCTGCCGCTGGCGGCTTCGTTTCATCGCCGATTTGCCCCCGGCGGATTTCCCACCCGATTTCCCTTTGGCTCGGTCGTTCCCTTCGATACGCCGTGAGCTCGCGCGCAAGCGGGCTTGCGCGTCCGATGTGGTGAAGCGTTCGTCAAAGAGCCGAACCGGGAGGAAGGTCGATTCTTGCAACCACTTCGCGAAGCTTCGCGCCTCGATGCTCTTTTGGCTCTCGCCCCCGTCGCAGTGGATCGGCAGG
>JBILUM010000275.1:0-4656 GCA_044370995.1 Ilumatobacteraceae bacterium
CTTCCCCCGACACCCAAGCAAGGGTGCGGTTGCATCGGTGATACGAGGGAACCCGAAGGGTCCCGATCACGTCCCGGGGGAACACGGAACGACTGAAGACGATCCTAGAAAACGGGTGTGACAGAGAAACCCGGCCACACCCGACGGACCGACACCACGATCATGCCGACGGGGTGTCACACCGCCCTGGCGGCAGAGTCGTCAGACGATGGTCTCGCCTCCGTCGGCCAGCAGGGTCTGGCCGGTGACGAACGAGGCGTCGTCGCTCAGGAAGAAGCAGATCGTCGCGGCCAGCTCGTCGGGCGACGCCATGCGCTTCATCGGGACGCCCTGGACGAAGATCCGCTCGCCCTCCACCATGTCGCCACCCCGGGCCAGCATCAGCGGCGTGGTCATGCCGGTGATCGTGCGGCCAGGTGCGACGCAGTTCACCCGCACCTCCGGCAGGGCCTCCAGGCTCAGCTGACGGGTGAGGCCGGCGATCGCCGCCTTCGCTGCGCCGTACGGCGCATTCTTCGGGTTGGCCGTGAAGGCCGCGGTGGAGGCGATCGTGACGATCGAACCGCGGCCTCGCGACTTCAGGATCGGCAGGGTGTGCTTGCACACGTGGAAGGTGCCGCCCACGTGCACCTCCATCATCCGGTTGAAGCGCGCGGTGTCCCACTCGCCGATCGGGCCGAACTCGGCATGGCCGGCGGCCGTGACGACGAGGTCGACCCCGCCCAGCCGTTCCACGATCGCTGCCACCGCTGCTGCGACGGCGTCCTCATCGGCGACGTTCGCTGCGAGGCCGATGCACCCGGGCAGCTCAGCCGCGGCGGCCTCGGCCTTGGCGAGGTCGAGGTCGACGAGCGCCGCCCGCCCGCCTTCGGCGACCACGCGCCGCGCGGTCGCGAGCCCGATGCCGCTCGCGCCGCCGGTGACGAACAAGACCTGATCCTCGAAGCGCATGCCGACATCATGCGTCATCGACCCGACGTCCCCGAAGACGCAACGCCCTTGCGTGCCCGGCGAGAGGTGGGCACGCTGCTGCGATGGACGCAGACCAGATCCTCATCCGCTCGGCGGGCCCAGCCGATGCCGAGGCCATGGGGCATCTTCACGTCCGAGCCTGGCAGCACGGGTACCGCGGCATGATGCCCGACGGCTACCTCGACGGGTTGCGTCCGGCCGACCGCATCGACCTGTGGCGCGATCGGTTGCGCCGCGACGACGAACTGTCGCCGGTGCTGGTCGCCGAGGTGGACGGTGCGGTCGCGGGCTTCGCCGCACTCGGCCAGGCCCGCGACGAAGCGTCGGTCGACAGCGGGCTCGGCGAGCTGTACGCGCTCAACGTCGACCCACCGTTCTGGGGGCGCGGCGTTGGACGGTCGCTGCTGGTCACCGCGACCGATGCGCTGCGCGATCGGGGACACGCCGACGCGATCCTGTGGGTGGTGCGGGACAACGAGCGGGCGCGAGCGCTGTATGAGTCGGAGGGCTGGACCCACGACGGTGGCCTCGTCACCGAGGAGACCTTCGGCGTCACCGTCACCGAGGTCCGCTACACCAGGTCGCTCGCGACTGGTCGACCGTCGCGCTGACGTCACGATCGCAGGGGCGAGCGAAGTGTCAGCGCGGCGGGGAGAGTGTGGGGCTGGTGTCGAGGTCGTCGGCGGAGTCGGCGACGACGAACCGGGTCAGCCGCCTCGCCCGGTCCGACAACGTCGACCAGTCGGTTCGGGAGATGCCGGGCACCATCGGCTCACGGAACCAGGGCGCGTAGTACTCGACGTTGGGGATCGCCCGCACGCTGTCGGACAGGTTCGGCGTGCCGCCGTGCCATGCCCGCACGTCGCGGATCTGGACCGCCCCCGCCGGTGCCGGGCACACGGTGCTGAGGCGCATCCACTCCGGCTCCTCCGAGAGCCGGGGGATGGGGGTCCGGGAACGCTGCGACCCCGGGATCTGCCGGGTCGGCCCGTTCAGCCGGGTCATGTCGATCGGCATGAAGTTCACGCACACGTAGGGCACCGGCAGGTCGCGGATCGACATGTGTCCGCGGGGATCGTGGAACGAACTGAACGGCGTCCGCTCCGAGCTGACGAAGTCGCCGACATCGGAGTGCAGCGGCTGGTACTCGACCGCTCCCGGCAGACAGAAGTCGCCGCTGGCCGCTCGCACTGCGTAGTCGGGAGAGCCGAAGATCGCGGTCAGGATCGGCTCGATGGTCGGGAGGTCGATCAGCATCTGCCACTCGGGTCGGTGGAGCATGCTCCTCGTGGAGCTCGAGCCGCCGAAGGAGTACCGGCGGGAGCCCCGGTTGCCGCTGCGATCCGGGTCGAGCGCGACGATCTGCGCCACCGCGTCGTCCACACCGGAGCGGAGGAACTCGACCTGCTCGGCGTCGAGCGCATCGCGCACCACCACGAACCCGTCGCGGTCGAAGATGCGCACGGCCCGCTCGATCTCGCCGGGATCGAGGATCTCGAGATCGCGGATGCCGTTGTTCGCGGCCAGGTGTTCGCGGAGCGCGTCGACGCGGTCGTCTCGCTCCGGATCGCGGCCCTCGTCGTTCGTCGGTGTGGTCGACACGTTCGGCATCGTGGCACAGGCTCCGGCAGGCGTCAGCGAGGTTGGCGCTCGAGGGCCTTCTTCAGCGCCGCGGCCGCCAACGCGTTCGCGGCGGCGCCGTCGTCGACGAAGTCGGCGAGGGAGAAGAAGCCGTGGAACATGCCGCCGAACCGGACGTGGCTGGTGGGCACGCCGAGCGCGGCGAGGCGCGCCGCGTACGCGTCGCCCTCGTCGCGCAGCGGATCGAACTCCGCGGTGATCACCAGCGCGGGCGGCCCCGCTGCCACCGTGTGGTCGCTCGCGTACAGGGGTGACACGCGGGGATCGACGGTCGAGCCGTGCCCACCGCTCAGGTAGTGGTCGATGAACCACCCCATCGCGTCCTTGGTGAGGAAGTAGCCGGTGGCGTTCTCGTCGTAGCTCGGCTGTGCGCGGGCGAGGTCGGTGACCGGATAGACGAGCAGCTGGAACACCAGCGGCACCACGCCGATGTTGGCGACGACGGCGGCGAGGTTGCCGCCCGCCGAGTCACCACCGACGGCGAGGCGATCGGCCCGACAGCCGAGCGCGGCGGCGTTGGCGTGCGCCCAGCGCAGCGCGGTCACGCAGTCCTCGAGCGGGGCGGGGAACGGATGCTCCGGCGCCAGCCGGTAGTCGACGCTCAGCACCGCGTGGCCGCTGCCGTTGGCCAGCGCGCGGCACACGTTGTCGTGCGAGTCGAGGTCGCCGATCACCCATCCGCCTCCGTGGTAGTAGACGAGCAGCCCGAGGTCGGGCCGGTCGTTCGGGCGGTAGAACCTCGCCGGCACGCCGCCGGCATCGAGGTCCTCGATGTGATGGACGTCCTCGGCCGGTGGGCGCTGGCGGGCCTTGCGGGCGGCGCGGGCCTGATCGGGGGTGCCCGAGTCGACCGGCGGATCGCCGATCGCGGCCATCAGGGCGAGCAGGGACACGGCTTGGGCATGCAACGGCACGCGCCGAAGCTTGTCACAGCCTTCAGTCGAGGGTGCCGGTCGAGGGCGTGCCGACGCTGCGAGCGGTAGCGTCCGGGGCCGTGGCCGACCCGAACCTGCACGCCCCCGATCTCGATCGGCTGGAGACGGCGTTGCTGGAGGCGATCGAGTCGATCGCGATGTCGGGTCCGGCCGCCCGCCGTCGTCCGGCCGACCCGATCCGCGACGGCTCCCGGCTCACGGTCCAGATGGCCGACGCGTTGTTCGACGCGCAACTGCAGAGCCGTCATCTCGACCACGCCGCCCGCTGGCTGCGCGCCAAGGGCCTCGGCTACTACACCATCGGGTCGGCCGGCCACGAGGGCAACGCCGCCGTCGCTGCGGCGCTGCGCCCCACCGACCCCGCGCTGCTGCACTACCGGTCTGGTGGCTTCTATCTCGCACGCTCCGCAGCGGTTCGCCAGGCCCGCCTGGCCGGTGCGCGGGACGTGTTGGCCGGGATGCTGGCGCTCGCCGAGGAACCCATCGCCGGCGGCCGCCACAAGGTGTTCGGGCATCCCGAGCTCGACATCATCCCGCAGACCTCCACGATCGCCTCGCACCTGCCGCGCGCCGTCGGCGTCGCGTTCGCGATCGACCGGGCCCGCCGGCTCGGCCTGCCCACCCGATGGTCCGACGATGCGATCGCCGTGTGCTCGTTCGGCGATGCGAGCGTCAACCACTCCACCGCCCAGGGCGCACTGAACACCGCCGGGTACACCGCGCACAACGGCATCGGCCTGCCCCTGTTGTTCGTGTGTGAGGACAACGGCTGGGGGATCAGCGTCCCGTCTCCGGCCCGCTGGGTCGAGGCCACGCTGGCCCACCGTCCGGGCATCCGGTATGCGAGCGCCGACGGCAGCGATCTCACCGATGCGTACGACACGGCGAGCGAACTCGCCGAGTGGGTGCGCAGCGAGCGCCGGCCGGCCGTGCTCCACCTGCGCACCGTCCGATACATGGGCCACGCCGGCACCGACGTCGAGAGCGGCTACCGGTCGGCGTCGTCGTTGCGCGCCGATCTCGAACGCGACCCACTGCTCGGCACCGCCCAGCTGCTGGTCGCGGCCGGCGGAGCCACGCCGGCCGAACTGGTCGGGCGCTACCTCGC
>JBILUM010000144.1:0-6316 GCA_044370995.1 Ilumatobacteraceae bacterium
CTCGGGCAGAACCTGGGGCCGTCGCAGCGCATCGTCGACGGGATGATCAACCGCTTCGAGGACATCTACCACCGACACGGCGAGCAGCCGGTGACGTTGATCGGGTGGAGCCTCGGCGGCTTGTACTCACGTGCGTTGGTGGCACGGTTCCCCGAGAAGGTGCGCCACGTGATCACCCTCGGCAGCCCGTTCCGGTTGACGCGTGCGGAGGAGACGAACGTCGGTCGCTGGTTCGACCGCACCGCTCCCCTGCACGGCCTGCGCCGTCCGCACTCGGCCGACTTCCGCCGCGAGCCGTACACGGGCGTGCCGGCGGTGCCGTCGACGGCGGTGTTCACCAAGGCCGACGGCGTGGTGCCGTGGCGGTCGTGCGTCGACGTGCCGGGGCCGCGGTCGGAGAACATCGAGGTGTACGGCAGCCACTGCGGGCTCGGGTACAACCCAGCCGTGCTGGGCATCGTGGCCGACCGCCTGCGGTTGCCGCCCGGCGAGTGGCAGCCGTTCCGCCGTGCCGCCTGGCAGGTGGGCCCCTACCGCACCAGGGTGCACGTCGAACACTGATCGTCGGGGCGGGCCCCGCTGCATGCGGAAACGTTGTGCTCGGGGCTGCGTGAACGTTGCAGTGATGTGTGCGTGAACGTGGTATTGTGCCCTGCGTGAACATGGCAGTCGACCGCTATCGACCTCGCCTGGTCGACGATGTGCTCGACGATGCGATGGCCGGGTTCGCAGCTGTGATGGTGGTCGGACCCCGGGCGGTCGGCAAGACCACCACGGCCGCCCGGCGGGCCCAGCAGGTCGACCGGCTCGACCTACCCGACACTGCTGCGTTGTACCGTGCCGACCCTGACGCTGCCCTCCGCCGTGCGGCGCGCCCGTTGCTGATCGACGAGTGGCAAGAGGTTCCGGACGTCCTCGGGGCGGTGAAGCGTTCGGTCGACAGCGACCCGACGCCCGGCCAGTTCATTCTCACCGGCAGCGTGCGCGTCGACACCGATCTCTCGACATGGGCCGGCACGGGCCGTGTGATCCGCGTGCCGATGCATCCGCTCACGGAAGCCGAAGTGGAGGGCCGCCAAGGACCAGGTCTCGTCCACCGGTTGACGACGACCTGGCTGGATCTCGCGACACCACCTGCGGCCGGCATCGACGAATGCATCGACCGGGCATGCCGCAGCGGCTTCCCCGATCTCGCCTATGCGACTCGCACTGCTCGGCAACGCAGCATGTGGTTGTCGAGCTACCTCGGCGACCTGGTGTCACGTGACGTGTCGTCCATCGGCGCTGCACGCGATCCGGAGCGACTGCGCCGATACGTGGAGGTGCTTGCGCTCAACCTCGCCGGCCAGCCGAGCGATCAGGCGCTTCTACGAGACGCCGACCTCAACGCGCGCACGGCGGCGGCCTACGAGCGTGCGCTGACGACGCTTGGCGTGATCGATCTCGTTCCTGCATGGGTGACGAGTCGACTCAAGCGGATCACCAAGGGAACGAAGCGGTACTTCACCGACACCGGTCTGGCGGCCGCCGCGGCCGGCGTGACACCGAGCGATGTCCTCGGTTCGTCGGATCTGCTCGGTCGGTGGTTCGACGCGTTCGCGACGATGCAGCTGCGCGCCGAGGCGGCGGCGGCGTTCCCGTCGCCGCGGCTGCACCACCTTCGTGTGGAGAGTGGCCGGCACGAGGTCGATCTCGTGCTCGATCTCGGCAACGGCAAGGTCTTCGGGTTCGAATTCAAGGCGGGCGCGGCACCGACCTTGGCCGACGCCAAGCACCTCGTCTGGCTCCGCGACGAGTACGGAAAGCGGTTCGTCGGCGGCGTGGTCGTCCACACCGGTCAGGCCGTGACCGAACTCGCCGACCGCATCGGCGCGGTGCCGATCAGCGCGAGCTGGAACTGACCGGCACGAGGGTGCACGTCGAACACCGATCGCCTCGCCCACCGATGCTGTGTCAGCATCTGCGGCGTGGGTCTCAACAACGACATCGCTCGCTCGCACCTGGAGACGCTCATCGAGCGCATCTCGGGGGTGGAGAAGGCGACACCCGACGAGCAGGGCAACTACTTCATCAAGACCGAGAGCGCGGGTTTCTTCGCCCGGGTGGACGGTGACGAGGTGCCGGTGATCCGGGTGTTCTCGGTGGTCGCCCGCGACGTGGAGAAGACGCCGCAGCTGTTGGAGTCGTTGAACGACATCAACGGGGCGTTGTCGTTCGTGCGTACGAGCTGGGCGGCGAACCAGGTGTTGATCGGTGGCGAGTCGTTGGCGCTCAGCACCGACGCGAACGAGTTCTCACAGGTGTGCCGCACGGTGGCGATGGCGTCGGATCACTTCGGTCCGCAGATCGTGCAGTCCCACGGTGGCAAGCCGTTCTTCGAGCAGAGCAAGGACGCCGACTACCAGCCGTCCGATCCGGAGCATCCCGGCTACCTCTGAGCAGCGGGCGCTCAGCCGCGGGTGGGCAGTTGGGCGGAGAGCTCGGTGGCAATGGTGCGACAGGTGGTGTCGTCGAGCGGGCCGGGGGCGGCGACGAACTCGAGCAGCTTGGTGGTCCACATGGCGCGGACACCGTCGATGTCGATCGGCTTGGCGAACCAACGTCCGGCCGAGCCGATGAACAGCAGCACGGGGTGCACGGGCACGTCGCCGAGGCCGAGCGGGTCGAGCAGGGCGCGCACGCCGGTGGCCTGCCAGGCGAGGTCGTCGACGAGGTTGGTCTGGTCGCGGCCGTTGACGAACAGGCGGTGGTCGACGGTGCGCCAGTTGCCGGCGTCTCGCTTTTCCACCAGGCCCCAGTAGTTCTTGGTGTCGACGAGCCAGACGCCGGACGGGGCGACGATCACGTGGTCGACGTCGCCGCGGGTGTTGGGCACGGTGCGACCGTGGAGCACGACCGTGTCGCGGCCGAGGCCGGCCTCGAGCTCGGTAACGAGTACGTCGGCGGCCGTCGCGACAGGCGGTGCGATGGTGGGCGCAGCGGTCACGATGCCCGGGTCATCGTCGGTGGACTGGGGCGCTCGACGGTCGGCCGGCGGGGCGAGGTCGTGGGTCGGATCGGTCGTCGGCGCCACCACCAGGGCCGACTCGGGGGCCGGTGCGCTCGCGCGTCGCATTTCGGCCGCGCGAAACGGCTTGTCGTCCACCACCATGCCCCTGGTATCGGCACGGGCTGACGCGTCCTTGACGGACATCGGCCCGGTCGGTGGTTCACGGACGCCCGATCAGGGGCGTATCAGGGGCGTATCAGGGGCGTGACGTGCGGATCGGTGAGAAGTGCGTCCGAACCGGGGTGTGGTTTGGGCACAATCTGTGCATGGCCTTGCGACAGTCCCAACTCGACCGACTCCGAGGCGGCAGCTTCGACGTGTTGGTGGTGGGCGGTGGCATCAACGGTGCGGTCACGTCGGCGGCGCTCGCCGGCCGTGGTGCGTCGGTGGCGCTGGTCGATCGTGGCGACTTCGGCCACTTCACGAGCCAGGAGTCGTCGAACCTGGTGTGGGGTGGTTTCAAGTACCTGGAGAACTACGAGCTCCTGCTGGTGTTCAAGCTGTGCCGGTCGCGCAACCGGTTGATGAAGGCCTACCCCGACAACATCAAGGAGATCAGCTTCCTCGCGAGCCTCGATCACTCGTCGCCGTTCCCGCCGTGGTTCGCCGGTCTGGGGGCGCTCGGGTACTGGGGCATCGGCCAGTTCGGCACCCGTCATCCTCGGCTGTTGAGCGCGGAGAAGATCCGTGACGAGGAGCCGGTGATCGACACCACCGATGTGCGCGGCGGCATCGAGTACCGCGATGCGTACCTGGTCGACAACGACTCGCGGTTCGTGTTCTCGTTCGTGCGGTCGGCGCTCGAGGCGGGGGCGACGGCGGCCAACTACGTCGAGCTCGTCTCGGCCGACCGGGTGGGCGACAAGTGGGTGGCGAACCTGCGCGACGTCGACAGCGGCGAGGAGTTCACCACGTCGGCGCGGGTGATCGTGAACGCGGCCGGCCCGTTCGTCGATTCGTTGAACCATCAGTGGGGCGTGGCCACCGATCACCGCATCGTGTATTCGAAGGGCATCCATCTGGTGGTGCCGCGGCTCACCACCGACGAGCACCAGCGCGTGCTCGCGTTCTTCGACGACACGCAGCGGTTGTTCTACGTGATCCCGATGGGGACGCGGTCGGTGATCGGCACGACCGACACCCGTATGGACGAGCCGTTCAGCGAGGTGACCGACGACGACCGCAACTTCCTGCTCGAGCAGATCAACGCTCGGTTGACCCTGCGTCAGCCGCTCACGCCGGCCGACGTGATCGCCGAGCGCTGTGGTGTGCGGCCGCTGGTGGTGAAGTCGGGCGGTGGCGACCAGAAGGAGGTCGACTGGACGTCGCTGAGCCGCAAGCACGCGATCGAGGCCGACAAGCGGATGCGTCTGGTGACGGTGTTCGGCGGCAAGCTCACCGACTGTTTGAACGTGGGTGAAGAGGTGGCGGCCGAGGTGGAGAAGCTGGGCGTGCCGCTCGAGCGCGACCTGAAGAACTGGTACGGCGAGCCGGCCGCGGCCACCCGCGCCGACTTCTACCGGCAGGCCAAGCTCATCCGTCTCGATTCGTTGCGCACCAAGCCCGACGTCGAGCCGTTGAGCGATCGGTTGTGGCGCCGCTACGGGCGTCGGGCGTTCACGATGCTCGAGGCGATCCGTGACGATCCGCGCATGGGCGAGGACATCATGGAGAACGCCGACTACCTGCGCGTCGAGCTGCACCAGGCGGCCACGACCGAGCTGATCACCCGGTTGGAAGACTTCATGCGTCGCCGGTCGAAGATCGAGCAGGTGGTGCGCGACGAGGACATCCGTTCCTCGGCCGGCCTCGATGAGGTGGCTCGGATCCTGTTCGGCGACGACGCCGAGCGCCGCCTGAAGGAATACCTCGACGCCTGACCCGGCCTGACCCGGCCTGAGCCGCAGATACCCACCCGAGTACCAGTCGCCCACCCGAGTGTGAGCGGCCCACCCGAGTGCCAGTGGCTCACCCGAGGGTTCCAGGTACCCCCGGGTGTACCGCACGCCCTCGGGTGGCAGCTCGAGCCACGCTCGACGACGCGACTCCACCCGACATGTAAGCGAATCCGCTAACATGTCGGACGTGCTGTCCGGTGCCGACCTCCGCCGCCTCCGCCGCCGGGCGGGGCGGACGCAACGATGGGTCGCCGACGCGGTCGGCATTCCGGTCACCGTCGTCAGCGCCTACGAACGAGGTCAGCGACAGCCAGGTGTGGAGGTGGCCACCCGCATCGTGGCCGCACTCGGCCACCGGATCGAGTTGGTGCCGATGCTCGACCCCGAGGTGCAGGCGCGGCGGCTCGAGGACGTGCTCACGCTGGCCGAGGCACTGCCGTTCCGCGCTCGACCGCTCGCGGTGGCCCGGCGATGACGATCTCGCTCGTCGACCGGATCGTCGCGGTGTGCGACCACCTCGATCGTGCCGACCTGCAGTGGGCCCTCGGCGGGGCGCTTGCACTGGCCTATGCCACCGAGGAACCCCGAGCCACCCGCGACATCGACGTCAACGTGTTCGTGCCGGCCAGCGATGCGGCCCGGGTGTTCCGAGCGATGCCCGATGGCGTGGCGTCCGGCGACACCGACCTCGCAGACGCGATGAAGGACGAGCAGGTGCGGCTGTGGTGGGACGACACGCCGGTCGACCTGTTCTTCTCGGCCGATCCGTTCCATGCCGAGGTCGCCGACCGATGCCGGGATGTGCCCTTTGCCGGACGCACGATCCGCGTGCTGTGCCCCGAGGACCTGGCGGTGTTCAAGGCGATGTTCGATCGCCCGAAGGACTGGGTCGACATCGCCACGATGCACGAGGCGAAGTCGATCGATCTGGGCCTGGCAGCGGATCGCCTGGCCGACCTGTTGGGCGACGACGACCCGCGCATCGATCGTCTGCGCACGATGGGAGGAATGCGATGAGCGACGAGGATCCGGACGAGTTGTTGGCTGCTGCGTATGCGCTCGACGGGCCGGAGGCGAACCGGTCGTTGTATGCGCGGTGGGCCGAGACGTACGAGAGCGGCTACGTCGCGCAGCGTCGGTACGTGGCGCACGAGCAGGTGGTGGCGGTGTTCGCTGCGCACGGGTTGGCGGGGCTGAGCGATGGTGATGTGGTGGCCGACGTGGGGTGCGGTACCGGACTCGCCGGCGCGGCGTTGCGTCAGCATCACGACGTGCTGATCGATGGGCTCGACATCTCACCGGAGATGCTGCAGCGGGCATCGGCGAAGCAGCACGACGGCGTGCCGGTCTACCGTTCGTTGATCGAGGT
>JBILUM010000145.1:0-6282 GCA_044370995.1 Ilumatobacteraceae bacterium
ACCACCACGATGTCGTCCGGGCCGGCCTGCTTGGCCACGTCGATCGCCGCGGCGACGGCCATGCCGCCGGAGCCGCAGATGAGGATGCCCTCCTCCTTGCTCACCTGGCGAGCGGTGAGGAAGCTGCGCTCGTCGGTGATGGGGATGACCCCGTCGTACAGATCGGGTGTCCACGCCGCGGGAAAGAAGTCCTCGCCGACGCCCTCGACCAGATACGGCCGGCCGCTGCCGCCGGAGAACACCGACGCATCGGGATCGGCCGCGATCACCTTGACGTCAGGGTTCTGCTCCTTCAGGTAGCGGGCGGTGCCGGTGATGGTGCCGCACGTGCCTGCACCGGCGACGAAATGGGTGATGCGGCCGCCGGTCTGGCGCCAGATCTCCGGACCGGTCGACGCGTAGTGCGCCGCCGGGTTGTTGGGGTTCGCGTACTGGTTGGGACGGAACGCCTGCAGCTCGTGGGTGAGCCGCTCGGCCACCTTGTAGTAGCTCTGCGGATCGTCGGGCGGCACCGCCACCGGGCACACGACCACCTCGGCCCCGTAGGCCCGCAGGAACTGCACCTTCTCGGGCGCGACCTTGTCGGTCATCACGAACACGCACTTGTAGCCGCGCTGGGCGGCGACGATGGCGAGGCCCACACCGGTGTTGCCGCTCGTCGGCTCGACGATCGTGCCGCCCGGCTGCAGGAGCCCGTCGCGTTCGGCGGCGAGGATCATCTCGAGCGCCGGCCGGTCCTTGGCCGAGCCGCCCGGGTTGGTGGTCTCCATCTTCATCGCCAACACCGAGCGGATGCCGTGGATCTCGCTGATCCGCTTCAGCCGCACCAGCGGTGTGTTGCCGATCAGGTCGATCACGCTCTCAGCGATCTGCGTCCCGTGGAGCCGGGAGTCGGTTGCGTCGTCACCCCATGCCATGGGTCGAGGGTAGCCCTCCTCGCGCGAGCGGTGAGCGGGGTCGCATGTCACCCGATGCCCGGGAATACCGGGCGCTGCCGCGAGCCGGTGATCAGCCAGTGCTCAGCGGCCGTCGCGGGCGCTGGTCTCGATCGCGGTGGTCTCGATGGTGGAGTACGGGAGCTTGGCGAAGAAGCGATCGGCGTTGCGGGCGAGGAGTTTGACGGCGCTGTAGTTCGCGGTGCCGCCGATGACGGCGCCGACCCCGAGCGGCAACGCCGTGCCGAGCGCGATCGCGCCGCGCTTGGTGCCGTAGCGGCGGAGCAGCTTGTTGCCGAAGAGCCCGTTGATCGCCCGCAGCGTCGCGAGCGGCACGCGCGAGTTGGGCTGCTCGAGCTCGAGCCCGAGTTGCTTCGCCGCGGACGTGAACCCCTCGCGTGCGCTGCTGCCGAAGATCAGCACGGCGAGCACCCAGGCCCGCCGCTCGTCGAGCGTGGGGGCCTGTCTGCCGTGGAGGGCCGCCATCGTGAGGATCATGTCGCCGGATCGAGCGGTGAACCAGGCGAGCTCGGCCACACCGGCGGCCAGGGTCGCCCCGGTGCCGACGATGGGTGACGCCGCGGCTGCGCCGGTGGCGGCGCCGACGGTGGCCAACTCACGGGCGAACGTGTCGGTGAGCGCTTTCACCTTCTGGGGGCGGACGGATCCGGGCAGCAGCGCGGCCCGCTCGACGGCGGCCTCCCAGCGGGCCTCGGTGGCCTTGTCGATGCCGACCATGAGCAACTCGCCGACCGCGTTCGCGTCGAGCGCCTCCGCACGCGCTGAGAGCCATCTCGTCGCCGAGTCCATCGCCTCACGGGCACCGTTGCCGATCGTGCGCTCCATGCCCCTGTTGTAGCCGCTTGCGAGGCCGTCGCGTCGGCGCGTCGGCTCGGCCGCTGACCGGTCCTGATGGCGGGGGAGCGGGTGCACACCCCGGCGGTACGGTGACGGCGTCATGAGCGTGCGACCCACCCCCGAGCAGGTGCTGCTGCTGGCACCCGATCGAGCGGTGGCCGCGGCGGCGACCACGGCGTCCGATCCCGGTGCGTGGTCGGCCGCCGGCTGCGACGACGAGGCCGTGTGGGGGCAGTACATCGCCACCAGCGCCGAGCCGTACGAGGTGGCGGTCGACCTGGGTGGTCCGGCATTCCGCTGCACCTGCCCCAGCCGCAAGGTGCCCTGCAAGCACTGTCTCGGGCTCCTGCTCATGCTCGCCCAGCAGCACGTGGCGCCGGCCAAGCGGCTGCCGTTCGCCCAGCAGTGGATGCAGCGTCGCGACCGTCATCCCACGGCACGCCCGGCCGACGTGGTGCCCGACGTGCAGGGCGCGGGCGACGACGAGGTCACCGTCGACGCCGATGCCGCCGGCGTCCGTACCGGTGCCCGCCGCGGCGACACCGATCGTCAGCGCGACCAGCGTCAGCTCGATCGTGCCGAGCGCATGCGAGCGGGTCTCCACGAGCTCGACCGGTGGCTGGCCGACCGCATCCGCACCGGCCTCGCCGCACCGGCCCTCGCGGAGGCCGACACCTGGGAGCGCCTCGCCGCACGACTGGTCGACGCCCAGTGCGGTGGCCTCGCCAACCGCGTGAAGCGGGTCGCCACGCGGGTCGGCCAGCACGCCAGATGGCACGAGGACGTGCTCGAGGAGATGGCGGTGCTCCACGCCCTCGCCCAGGGGGCGCTGCGCACCTCCACCTTGTCGATCGACCTCGCCGACGGCGTCCACGCGGCCACCGGGCTCACGATCCACAAGGACGACGTGCTCGCCGGCGTTCCGTCCACCGCTCGCTGGTACGTGCTCGGCGAGAGCCGCGTCCGCGAGGACAAGATCACCGTGCAGCGCACCTGGCTCGCCACGCAGGGGCCCGCCGCGGATGGCGGCACGGCCACCACGTGGGCGATGCTGCTCGCCTTCGGTGCCTTCGGCAACGAGGTCACCACCGAACACCACGTGGGCACCGAGTTCGAGGCCGACGTGCACTGGTACCCGGGCGCCGCGCCGTTGCGTGCGCTCGTCGGCCGGATGCACGACGAACCGCGCCTCGCCGCAGCGGCACCCGTCGCACACACCGTGGCCGAGGCGGTCGGCGCCGCCGGGTGGGCCATGGCCCGTGAGCCGTGGCTCGAACGCTTCCCCGTGGTCGTGCAGGTCTCGCCGCTCCCGGTGGGCAACGGCCGCTGGACCCTCGCCGACCACACCGGCGCGATCCCGATCGTGCCCGGCTTCTGGCGCCTCGCCGAGGTCGTCGCGCTCAGCGGTGGCCGACCGGTCGTGGTGATGGGCGAGCTCAGCGCCGACGGCATCCTGCCGCTCACCGTGTGGACCGATGGCGGGCTGGTGCTGCTGTGACCGACCTTCGCGATCCGGCCACCTCGCATGCGCCGGCCTCGGTGCTCGCCGTGTCGGCCACCGACGAGTGGGCCGCGCTGGTGGGCGCTGCGGTCCTCGGCACCGACCGCCGCCCGGCACCCGACCCACTGCCCGGCTGGGACACCTGGGCACACGCCGGCGATCCTGCGATCGCACTGCTCGACCGGGCCGCTGCCGTCGTCGTCGCCCGCCGGGCCGGCGCCTGCCCGGAACCGCCCCCGGCCGTTGCGGTGCCCGCGGCACCGGTCGACCTCCGACCACCGTGTGCGGTACGGCTCGGCCGCCTGCTCGGCGGCGAGCACGACCTGCTGCTGCCCGAATGGTTCACGCTGCTCGAGCACGCCGGCGTGCAGCTGCCGTGGGCGTCGTTGCCAGCCCTGCTGCTCCGTGGCCGCCGCAACCCCGCATTCGACGCCACCGTCCGCCGTCTCGCCGCTGGACGGGCCTCGTGGCTCGCCGAGGTCGTCCCCGAGCTCGGTGTCAGGGTCGCGGGCCCCGGCACGATCCCAGCCTCGTCGCCACCCTTCGCACCGCCGCCGCGTCCGCCCGACAGCGGTGCGGTGGTCACGAGCATCCTCAACGTGTTCTACGACCGCCTGGCCACGTGGGCTGCTGCGCCCGAGATGCGGCTCGCCGCCGCCTCGATCGATCCGGTGTGGCTGCCCGGCCTCGTCGCCGAGCTGTCGCGCATCGGCTTCGACCCCGTGGTCGAGCGCACCCGCAGCGAGGTGCTCGGCTTCGCCGAGTTCCGCCACGAGATGCTGCGCGAGTTCGCCCAGATCCCGGCCGCCGACCAGGCCGAGGCCTCGTCGGATCCCTCCGTCCCTCCGTCCACCTCCTCCTCACCTGGTGACCCCGCATGACCGACCCACATCCGCCCGTCCCGGGCGCGCTGCCCACCGCCGATCTCGGCACCGACCTCGATGTCGTCCGTGCCCACGCCGAGGTCGCCTACGCGCACGAGCTGGCCGCGCTCGACCGCACCGACCAGCGTCCGCGCCCGCCCCAGTGGCGGCTGTCGCCCTGGGCGGTGGTCACCTACCTCGTCGGTGGGACCCTGGCCGACGGCACCGTGATCGTGCCGAAGTACATCGGCCCCCGGCGGTTGATGGAGACCGCGGTCGCCACCCTCGCCACCGACCGAGCGCTGCTGCTCATCGGCCTGCCCGGTACGGCCAAGACCTGGGTGAGCGAACACCTCGCCGCCGCCATCAGCGGCAACTCCACCCTGCTCGTCCAGGGCACTGCGGGCACGGCCGAGGAGGCGGTGCGTTACGGCTGGAACTACGCCCGTCTGCTCGCCGAGGGGCCGTCGGCGGGCGCACTGGTGCCGTCGCCGGTGTTCCGGGCGCTGCAGCAGGGGTCGATCGTGCGCATCGAGGAGCTCACCCGCCTCCCGAGCGAGGTGCAGGACGCACTCATCACCGTGCTCAGCGAGAAGACGCTGCCCATCCCCGAGCTCGGCAGCGAGGTGCAGGCCCGCCGCGGCTTCAACCTGATCGCCACCGCCAACGACCGCGACCGGGGGGTGAACGAGCTGTCGAGCGCACTCCGCCGCCGGTTCAACACCGTCAAGCTCCCCACGCCCGCGACGGCCGAGGAGGAGGTGCGCATCGTCAGCCAGCGCGTCGCCGAGCTCGGTGCCGCGCTCGCCCTTCCTCCGGACGCCGCGCCCGCCGACGAGATCCGCCGGGTCGTGAACGTGTTCCGCGAGCTGCGCCACGGTCAGAGCGAGGACGGCCGCATCAAGCTCAAGACGCCGTCGGGCACGATGAGCACCGCCGAGGCGATCTCGGTGATCGTGCAGTCGATGTCGATGGCCGTGCACCTCGGCGACGGGCGGGTCTCCTTCGACGACCTCCTCGGTGGCATCGAGGCGAGCGTCGTGCGCGACCCGGTCCACGACGCCGTCGTGTGGCGCGAGTACCTCGATTCCCTCGCCACTCGCTGAGCCCGACCGACCCACTCGAACGACCCGACCTGTCACGCCCGATGGACCTCACGACCCCGGCGCCACGGATCCGCCTGCTCGGCATCCGGCATCACGGCCCTGGCTCCGCGCGAGCCGTGCGCCGGGCGCTGCGCGAGTCGCCACCCGACGTGGTGCTGATCGAGGGGCCGGCCGACGCGGACGGCGTGCTCGCACTCGCCGGCCGCGACGACATGGAGCCGCCGGTGGCGATGCTCGCCTACGTGGCCGACCGACCCGAGCGGGCCGCGTTCTCGCCCTTCGCATCGTTCAGCCCCGAGTGGGTCGCACTCCGGTGGGCGCTCGAGGCCGACGTGCCGGTGCGGTTCGTCGACCTGCCGTCACGCCACACCCTCGTGGCCGACGAGCCCGAACAGCTCGAGCTGGCCGTCGCCGGGCAGCGTCGGCCCATCGACCCCCTCGGCGAACTCGCCGCCGCCGCCGGCTACGACGATGCCGAACGGTGGTGGGAGGACGTCGTCGAGCACCGTCTGCACCCCGACGCGGGCGAGGGCAACCGACCCGCGGCCGAAGCGCCGTTCGCCGCGATCGGCGAGGCGATGGCAGCGCTGCGCGCCCGGCACGAACCCGGCGGCGAACCCCACGACGTGAGCGAGCAGCGACGCGAGGCGCACATGCGAGCGGGCATCCGCACCGCCGTCGCCGACGGGTTCACCGACATCGTCGTGGTGTGCGGTGCCTGGCACGTGCCGGCGCTCGAACGAGCGCTCGATCCGAAGCAGGCCCGCCGTGATGCCACCACGCTTCGGGGCATGCCCAAGGTGAAGGCGGTCGTCACCTGGGTGCCCTGGACGCACCGGCGGCTCGCGAGCGCCACCGGCTACGGCGCCGGCGTCACCGCACCCGGTTGGTACCACCACCTGTACACCCACGCCGGCCCCGACGTCGTCGCCCGTTGGTTCGCCGAGGCGGCGCACGTACTGCGTGCCGCCGACCATGCGGCATCGGCCGCCGACGTGGTCGAGGCCACGCGCCTCGCC
>JBILUM010000146.1:0-6281 GCA_044370995.1 Ilumatobacteraceae bacterium
CGGCCGATGGTCGACCCGCAGGCGTCAAGGTCTCGCTCATCGACGACTTCGAAGGCCGCCCCGTCATCTGATCGACGACACCGGTCGACGCCGGCCGTACGACGCCGGCCGGGCGGCGCGGACCGGTCAGCGGACGGCGACGAGGGGATCGGTCGCCACCCGGCTCTCGATCCCGCTCGGTCCGACCGGGACGGTGCCTCGAACGGTGACCCGGCGCATCCTGCGCTCCGCATTGCCGTAGTCGTCAGTCGCGTAGTGCGCCGTGGCCCGGTTGTCCCACACCAGCACGTCGCCCGGCCGCCAGCGATGGCGCAGCACCAGCTCGGGCTGGAACATGTGCTGGTACAGCATCGCCAGCAGCCCGTCGCTCTCGATGCGCGACATGCCGACGACGTGGGTGGTGAAGCCCGGGTTGACGAAGAGGTTGCGCCGACCCGTGACGGGGTGGACCCGCACCACGGGGTGGATCACCGGTGGCACCCGCAGCGCCTCGTCGTACAGCCGTTGCGCGTCGTCGCGACCGAGCGCGGTGTCGAACGGCTCCCCCCAGTAGGCCAACGGCGAGATGCGGTGCACGGCTTCGAGTTGATCGACCGCGTCGCGCACGGCCGGATGCAGCCGGTCGTATGCGCTGCGGGTGTCGGCCCACTGGGTGTCGCCGCCCCACTCGGGCATCGTGTCGCCGACGAGCACCGACACCGCCGGCGGCGTGGGCATGAACGTGACGTCGGTGTGCCAACGGGCGTTGCGGCCGCCGGCCGCGCCGTCGAGCTCGAGGATCTCGGGATGGTCGGGGTGTCCGGGCACCACCGGGTGCGCCGGGGTGAGCTCGCCGAAGCTCCGACCGAACGCGACCTGCTCGGCGTGGGTGAGGAACTGCTCGCGCCAGACGAGCACCCGGTGGTCGACGAGCAACGACGACACCCATGCCGGATCGACGCCGTCGGCGAGGCGCGCCCCGCTCAGCTCGAGGCCGAAGGTGCCCGTGATCGGAGTGGCGGTCCAACGGTCGGTCATGTCAGCTCCCGGTCGGTTCGGTGGTCGGTTCGGTGGTCGGGCGGTGGTCGGGCGGTGCGTCGCTGGGCTCGTCGGCCTGTTCGGGCAGCACGATCGTGTGCGACGAACGCGCCGCCTTGGCCGCGAGGTAACGGGCGTTCGCGGTGGTGAGGTGCACGCCGGTGGGCACCTGGTCGACGACGTCGATGCCGAGATCTGCGAGCTGGCGCACCTTGTCGGGGTTGTTCGTCAACAGCGCGATGCGGGTGGCTCCCACCGCGGCGAGCATCTGCGCAGCGACGGTGTAGTCGCGTTCGTCCTTGCCGTGCCCGAGTGCGACGTTGGCCTCGTAGGTGTCGAGCCCGGCGTCCTGCAGCACATAGGCGTCGAACTTCGCGTAGAGGCCGATGCCCCGGCCCTCCTGGCGGAGGTAGAGCAGGAACCCGCCCACGGCGGCGATCCGGCCGATCGCCTCGGCGAGCTGCGGGCCGCAGTCGCACCGCTCGCTGGCGAAGACGTCGCCCGTCAGGCATTCGCTGTGCAGGCGCACGAGCGGCGCGGCGGCACCGAGCCCGGCACGCTGCAGCGCTCCCTGCCAGTCGCCGAGGGCGAGCAGCAGGTGCTCGCGTTCGTCGACCAGGCCGGAGAAGGTGAACACGTCGGCGACGACGGTCGCGCCGCTGTGGCGCAAGGGCACCTGGACCTGGGTGCGGACCTGTGGGAGCGACGTCATGAATGGGGTGGTGAGCAGGCGGTGGGAGGGGTGGTGGACAGCTCGTCGGTCGAGGCGGTCACGCCGGACGACGCTACCGCTGGTGTTCGACGTGGCAACCCCGGCGTCGCGGGTCGATCTGCGAGCATGTCCGGGCGAGCAGCGCCGCTCGACGCCAGATGCCCGCCAGATGCCAGGAAGGACCACGAGTGCCCACCGAACTCGACGCGATGACACGTGCGTTGGAACTCGCGGCCGCGCCCGGAGTGCCGCTCGGCCCGAACCCTCGCGTGGGCTGCGTGCTGTTGGGCGACGACGGGACCGTGGTGGCCGAGGGCTTCCACCGTGGCGCGGGGACGGCCCATGCCGAGGTCGATGCCCTCTCCCGCGCCGGCCAGGCGGCGCGCGGCACCACGGCCGTGGTGACGCTCGAGCCGTGCAACCACACCGGCCGCACGGGTCCGTGCGCAGTGGCGCTGATCGAGGCAGGGGTGCAGCGGGTCGTGTTCGCCCAGGCCGATCCCAACCCGGTCGCCGCAGGCGGCGCCGACACGCTCCGGGCCGCAGGGGTCGACGTCGACCACGGCCTGCTCGAGTCGTCCGCCCGACTGCTCAACCGGGCCTGGCTGTTCGGCCTCGACCATCACCGGCCGCTGGTGACGTGGAAGTTCGCGACGACCATCGACGGCAGGAGCGCTGCGCCCGACGGCACGAGTCGGTGGATCTCGAACCGGGCGGCCCGCGCCGACGTCCACGCGCTGCGAGCGAAGTGCGACACGATGCTGGTGGGCACCGCCACCGTCGAGGCCGACGATCCGCAGTTGACGGTCCGCGACGCCGACGACCGGCCGTCGCCGCACCAACCCCTCCGCGCCGTGATGGGCCGACGCGAACTCGACCCCGGCCGCCGCGTCTTCGACGACGCCGCGGAGACCGTGCTCCTCAGGACGCAGCACCCGGCCGACGCGCTCGCCGACCTGTTCGCGAGGGGGCAGCGCCACGTGATGCTCGAAGGTGGGCCGACGCTGGCCGCGGCGTTCGTCCGAGCGGGCCTCGTCGACGAGATCGTCGCCTATGTGGCCCCGACGCTCCTCGGTGGTGGGGCCACGGCGGTCGCCGACCTCGGCATCGCCACGATCGGCGAGGCGATCCGGCCCGACGTCACCGACATCGCCGTGATCCCGGGCGTCGATGGCGAGCAGCCCAACGTGCGGATCACCATGACCCTTCGCTGACGGCCCTCCCCAGATCGTTCAGGCCGCTCGCACGACCTCCGAGCCCTGTCGAGGGGTCGAATAGGCTCCGCCGGTCGTCGGCAGCGCACACGGCACCGGCGGAGCGACCGCCGGCACCGGTGTTCCTGCGACCCAGATCCCCGGGGAGGCCGGCCCATGACTTCGAACGACTCCATCGCCCGCACGGACGTGCAGACCTTCGACGCGGCCCGCGCTGCAGCGGCCGGCGGCATGCCCGTCCGGGACGCCGCCCAGGCGCTCGTCGCGAACCTCACCGAGTACGAGAAGTTGTGGTGCCTCGACGGAGACGCACCGACGTGGGCGGGTCTGAAGTTCCTGAGCGATGACGGCTACCACAAGTCGGTGTTCATCGGTGCCGAGCTCGATCGGGTCGGCTTTCCGGGCATCCGGTTCTCCGACGGACCGCGGGGTGCGGTGGTCGGCAACGCGACCGCGTTCCCGGTGCCGATGGCCCGTGGCGCCACCTGGGACCTCGACCTGGAGGAACGCATCGGCGACGCGATCGGCGCGGAGCTGAGGGCGATCGGCGCCAACCTCACGGGCGCGGTGTGCATCAACCTGCTCCGACACCCGGCGTGGGGGCGGGCTCAGGAGACCTACGGCGAGGATCCGTTCCACGTCGGTGAGTTCGGCGCCGCGCTCACCCGTGGTCTGCAACGACACGTGATGGCGTGCGTGAAGCACTTCGCCTGCAACTCGATGGAGAACGCCAGGTTCAGCGTCGACATCGCCGTCGACGACGTCGCGCTGCACGAGGTGTTCCTCCCCCACTTCAAGCGGGCGATCGACGAGGGTGCGGCGTCGGTGATGTCCGCCTACAACAGCGTGAACGGCGAATGGTGCGGCCAGAGCCACCAGTTGCTCACCGACGTCCTGCGCGACGAGTGGGGCTTCGAGGGGTTCGTCATCAGCGACTGGATCCTCGGCCTGCGCGACGGGGTCACCTCGGTGCAGGCCGGGCTCGACATCGAGATGCCCTACCGTATGGTCCGCCAGCAGGCGCTGCCGGCCGCGCTGGAGCGGGGCGACCTCGGCTGGGCCGACATCGACCGCAGCGTCGAGCGTGTGATCTCGACGCTGCTCCGCTTCGACCAGGTGCTGTCGGCGCCATCGGCGGATGGCGTGCTCGGCTCACCCGAACACCGTGCACTCGCCCGCGAGACCGCCGCGCGGTCGGTGTTGCTGCTGCGCAACGAACCCGTCGATTCCACGCCCGTCCTGCCGCTCGCGAGCGGGCAGCGTGTCGCGGTGATCGGCCGGCTGGCCGACACCGTCAACGTCGGCGACGGCGGTTCCAGCGACGTGTGGGACCTGTCGTGCCGCACCGTGCTCGACGGACTCCGCGAGGCGCTCGACGGCGTGACCCACGACGACGGCAGCGACCCCGCTCGGGCGGCCGCTGTCGCCGGCGCAGCCGACGTCGCGATCGTGGTCGTCGGTTACACCTACCTCGACGAAGGCGAGTACATCGGCGAGACCGACCCGTCGCTCGTCGCGATGTTCCCGCCCGGTGACGAACCCGACGTGACCGACCGGTTCCAGGCCCAGTTGGCCGAGCTCCCCCACACCACCAAACCGCCGCGCATGGCCGACCGGCCACGCATGTTCAGCCGCGGCGGCGACCGCAGCTCACTGCGCCTGCTGCCCGACGACGTCGCCCTCATCCGCGCCGTCGCCGCCGCGAACCGTCGCACCGTGGTCGTCGTCCAGGCCGGTAGCGCCGTCATCACCAGCGAATGGATCGACGCCGTCCCCGCCGTCGCGCAGGCGTGGTACGGGGGCGCCGAGGCCGGACCCGGCCTCGCCGATGTGCTCGTCGGCACCGTCAACCCGTCGGCCCGGCTCCCCTTCACCGTCCCTGCCGACGAAGCCGACCTCGTCCCCTTCGACGTCGACGCGACTGCCTTCACCTACGACCGCTGGCACGGCTGGTGGCGCGCCGAACGCCACGACATCACACCCGCGTTCGCGTTCGGCCACGGCCTCTCGTACACCACGTTCGAGCTCGGCGAGGTCGGCGTGGCGCTCGACGGCGACGACGTCGTGGTTCGTGGCAGCGTGCGCAACACGGGCGGCCGCGACGGTACCGATGTCGTCCAGGTGTACGCCACCCTCCCCGACCCCGACGCGCCGTCGCGGCTGATCGGCTTCACACGGGTCGAGGTCGCGGCCGGCTCGGCAGCACCGTTCGAGATCGCGGTGCCGGTCGAACGGCTGTCCACTCGCGACGGCAGCCGCCACGCGTGGAACCCGGCGACCGGCCGGCACGGGATCATCGCCGCACGCTTCGCCGGCGACCCCGACGCCGTGCACGCCACCGTCGAACTCTGAGCCGCCCCGGCCGGCACCGACGATGAGTGGTCGCCCCGTCGAGGTCAGGGATGGATCGGGGAGTCGAGCTCGTGGAAGGGACGGCCCGACCGGCCCGACCGCACCGCGAGGATCTCGGCGATGATCGACACCGCGGTCTCGGCCGGGGTCCAGGCGCCGACGTCGAGGCCGGCCGGTCCGCGCAGACGGGCGATGAAGGCGTCGTCCACACCGAGCCGACGGAGCCGGGTGTGGCGGGCCCGGTGCACGTGGCGCGATCCGAGCACGCCCACGTACCCGATGTCGGTCGAGGCCGCGAACGCGAGCACCGGTTCGTCGACGGCCGGATCGTGGGTCATCACCACCACTGCATCGCCCGAACCACAGTGCCGCAGGCGCTCGATCGCCGCGTCGGGATCGGTCTCCTGGTGCACGATCCAGCCGAGCGTGCGGGCGAGCGCGGCGGTCGCATCGGCGAGATCCCCACCGGTGGCGAGCACGAGCGTGGCCGCGCGCCGACGTACCTCCAGCAACACTCGTTCCCCGGTGTCGAGGTCGACCACGTCGTCGGTCGAACGCGACGCTCGGCGCATGGCGTCCGCCGCTCTCGCGGCACCCGCATCGAGCTGTTCGTCGCCGAGCGTGCCGACGAGCGTGCCGTCGACAGTGACGACCGCCGTCGCGCCGAGCGGGGCACCGAGCAGGGTGACCGCGACATCGGGTCGGTCGGCGGGCACCCAGTAGCGCTCGGGCAGCTGTTCGATGCGCTGCACGAGCAGTTCGGCGATCCCCGCGCAGCCGTCGTCGCGCTGAGCGTCGGAGACGCCGATCAGCGTTGCGCCGGCCGAGTCGTCGAGGCCGGCGATCGCCTCGTCGATCGACGGGTCGAGACGACCGCCGAGGATGGTGCCGGCGCGCCGCCCGTCATCGAGCACCAGCATCGCCTCGAGCTGCGGCCGGGCTCCGAACCCTCGCGTGCCGATCGTGCGGACGAGCACACCCGACCG
>JBILUM010000147.1:0-6248 GCA_044370995.1 Ilumatobacteraceae bacterium
CATGATCTTCAACCGCCAGTGGCGACGGAATCGGGGACGCCCATGGGGCGGCCCGGCAGTGATGAACTCCACCATCACACCCGTGTCCTCCCAACAGACATCGGTGACATCGACGGCGCCCACGGGACGGATCACCGTCTGTGGCGGTCCCTCCCGCCTTGGATGTCCGGTGACGAACCTGAAGCGCAATACAGTTTCGGGCGTGCCAGTGCAAGACGGTCGGCTCCGCGTGCTCCTGGCCGATGACCAGGTGGTCGCCGTACGCGGCGCAGTGCTCTATCTCGGTGCGCTCGACCTCGACGTGTGCGGCACCATCGACGACCCGCGGAGGCTTTTGCGCACCTACGACGAGGTGCATCCCGACGTGGTGGTGATCGAGCCTGCGATGGGTCCGAAGGGAGCGGCGTTCGCGCACATCGCCGAGCTCGTGGGAGCGCACCCCGCTGCGGCGGTGCTCGTGCTGACGGCTGATCTCACGCCCGTGATGGTCGAGAACGCGCTCGAGCACGGCTGCCTGGGCGTCGTGCCCAAGACGTGTTCGGTCGACGCGCTCGGCACCGCGGTGCGCACGGTTGCGCGAGGCGAACGTCATCTGCACCCGAAGGCGATCGCTGCGTTGTTGCAGCGATGCCAGACGTCGGAGCCGGCGCGGGCGATGAAGGCGTTGAGCGCACGTGAGCTGACGGTGCTCGCACGGGTGGCCGAAGGGCTCACCAACGCGGAGATCGGCGCCGAGCTCGGCATCTCCGCCGACACGGTGAAGACGCACCTCGCGCGCACGCTCGACAAGTTGACCGCCCGCGACCGACCGCAGGCGGTGGCGCGGGCGTTGCGACTCGGTCTGCTCGCCTGACGTCCCGAGTCGATCGACCGGATCAGCGGTGGTCGCGCTCGATCTCGGCGACGGCTTCGGCGTGGCTGAGCACGCGACGACGGCCGGGCGAGACCCCGCCGAAGTACCCGCTCACGATCTCGTGCTGATACGCGTGGTCGAGGCACTCGCGACGTACGGGGCACTTGCGGCACAGCGCGACCGTCGACGAGGCGATCGTGCGACCTGCCTCCACGAAGAACAGGTCGAGCTGATCGAGCTCGAGATCGCCGCACGCCGCCTCGCCGAGCCACGGCAGCTCGGGGGTGTGCTCGATCAGTTCGTCCAGGGGGCTGGCTGCGGCCATGTCACGGTCTCCTCGGTGATCCCGTCGGACGATCCTCGCCCGACGTCAACGGCCGTTCCGTCGACCGTTGCACCTGACCGTCCGGCGCGGGGAGGAGTGCGCACGAAAAATCTTCCGAGGTGTTCGCGGGGCCGCTGCGCGGGTCAGGCGACGGGCTCGACCGATGCTGCGAGGCACAGGTCGGCGATCGCCTTGTGCGTCGTGCGGCCCGACCGGTCGGCCCACACGTTCACGGTGGCCGCGAGCAGGGCGACGGCGCCGCACAGCAACTCCGCATCCGAGGCGACCGTCCGAGCATGCATCACCTCGGCGGCCACGTACTCGTGATCGTGACGACGGACGGCGTCGAGCCGGCGGGCGGCTGCCTGCACCGGGATCGCATCGACGAGAGCGAAGCGATGGGCTTCGGTCAGCAGGTGCTGGGCGAGGCCCCGGGTCTCGCGCGGCGAGAGCGCGGTCCCGGTGGTCAGCGCGGCATCGAGACGGTCGAGCGTCGCGAACGCCATCGTCGCGAGGAGCTCGGTGTAGTCCTCGAAGCTCGCGCGCAGATCACCCAGGAGCAGCTCCATCCCGATCCGGTCTTCGCGGATCACCGCGGCGACGGCGCCGTACATGCTGCTGAGGGCGTCGCGGACATGGTCGGTCGTGTCGCTCATCACGAGAGGAGATAGTCCCGAGTTGACGCCGGTGTGGCAAGCACCTCGACGGGTTGTCTCTCGGGTCGTCTCCCACCCCAGGTCAGCCGACCCCGATCTCACCCGTGATCACCACCGGCTCCCCCGATGTGGCCGCCGTTCGGAGCGCCTCGCCGAGTCCCTCGAACAGCACCGACCAGACGGCGAGCATCGGCACCGTGCGCACGTGCCAGCGCAACGATCGGGGCACGAGCCACGCCAGTGGGCGCGCGTCGTGGAGGCCGAGTCGCAATGAGGATCCCCGCTCGTTCAGCACCAGCGCCGTCTCGCCCCGGAGATCGACCGCGGCGACCGCGTCGAACGACTCGTGTGGTGGTCCGCCGTGCAGCACCGCGAGCCCGGATGTGCCGGCGTCCGCGCGCAGGACCACCGCCGACGCGGGTGTGCCGGTGAGCATTGTCTCGCCCTGTCCGGTGGTGGGTGGCAGCCAGGTGCGCGCGAGCCCGGCGCCGCGCGACATCGCCGGCATGTCGTCGACGATGCCGACGCCCGTGCGGTCGTCGACGGAGAGAGCGAGGCGGACCGTCGCGAGTTCCGCGAGCAGACCGGTGGCGCGATCGGCGGGCACGACGACCGGCCGCCCGCTCGCCGTCGAAACCGCGTCGAGGAGCGCGTCGAGATCTCGGTCGAGGTCGTGCTCGATGTCGGCGATGGTGACGCGGAGGCTGGCGACGTTGTCGATCGGGCCGATCGGCCAGTGCCGCCGCCACGTGTTGCGCCAGCGGAGGTAGTCGGCGACGGCATCGTGGTGTTCGAAGCCGGATGCGAACAGCAACCAGTCGATCAGCTGGTCCTGATCGTCGTGCACCGGTCGCAGCAGCTCGCGGATCGAGGCGAGCGGGATGTCGGGCGTCGGCTGCAACTGCACGGCAGCGAGCAACTCCGTTGGTGGAAGGTGCACCCAGGCGTCGGAGGGGTGCCGCGCCGCGGGCCCCGTCGGACTGCCCGGACTCGTCGAGTTCATCGTGCTCGGCGCGTCGCGGGCATGGATCGATCGTACGCCAGGGCACCAGCGGTCGATCCGCGACGGACGTGGGCCGGGACGCGCACCGGCGCCGTGACCGGGTGGTCGCGACGCCGGAGGCAAGGTGGCCCGATCGAGGAGATCGGGAACGGTGTGAGGCCGGGGTTCTCGGTGTGGTCCGAGATGCCCTTTCTTGCTGGTGCGGGGCGACGTGCCGCCTGGCGGGCGGCTCGCCGCACGTCAGCTCGCGCGCCGACTGGCCGCGATGTCGTCGCCGAGCAACGCGCCGAGACGCAACGGGACGAGCGAACCGACCCGCGGGGGCAAGAAGGTCGTCAGGCTCCACGCGCCCTGGCCGTTCACGTCGTACAGCAGGGTGCCGAGCTCGCGGGCCTTCTCGGGGTCGCTGTCGGGTCCGCCCGTGGTGTCGGCGAGCCGCTGCTCGAGCATGCGGACGCGGCGAGTCGTGCGATTCACCTGATCGGTCGCGTCCTCCACGGCAGCGCGCAGGCGCTCCTGATCGCCCATGCACGGTGCCAGCTGGCTCATCACGGCCGGCAGCAGCTCAGCGGCGCACGGTGCGAACGTCTCGAAGGTGAGCGGCGATGGGTCCACCGAGATGGTGCGCCACGCGTGCTCGGAGATGAGCCGTCGACCCTCGAGCTCACGGTGTGCGGCGAGCAGGCGATGGGGCTTCACCCCTGGGGCCTGGGCGAACAGTTCGTCGGGCCGGAGGCCGCACCGGAGGGCGGTGATCAGCACGGTGACGTCACGGCGTTCGAACTCGTCGACGTCGTGGTCGCCAGACAGCACTTCGAGCTCCTCGACGAAGGCGAGCTCCTCGGCCGCCGAGCAGGGCGACTGGCGTCCGGCCCACGGGTTGGCGACTTCCACCGGAACGGTGCGCAGCGAACGCACCCCACCGAGGCCGTTCGTGCGTGTTGACATGTGCCGATGTTTCGTCGGCTCGATGGTCCGGGTGGACATCTCGCTTCCTCCGTGAGTCATGAGCGGGCCACGATCCGTGTGGCTCCGTGTTCAAGACCGTCCCCGGAGGAGCAGGAGACGACAGGGTGATTGAGCGTGATTCGCGGGTGACTCGTCGGATCCGACCGGTCACCCGTCTTCACCCGTCTTCACCCGTGTGCGCGGCGTGCTGCCGATCGGTCCGGGCATCCCGGCCCCGGAACGACCCCGCCGCCCTCGTCGTGGGACGGGGCGGCGGAACGGGGAACACGGTGCGGGCAGGCCGGCCTGAGGCCGGACTCGAGGGCGAGACTCAGCCCCGACCGTGCCGCTGGACCTTGCGTAGCACCATCGGGTGCTGGATCTTGGCGACGGCCTTGGCCTCGATCTGGCGTACGGCCTCACGTGACAGGCCGAGGGTCTCACCGATGCCGGCGAGCTTCTCCGGCGGCTCGCCGTCGAGACCGAAGCGACGCACGATGACGAACAGCTCACGTGCATCGAGCGCGGTGAGACCGTGGGTGCGCAGCGCCGACAGCATCATGCTGGACACCACGACCGACTCGGGGCCGGGGGTCGAGCTCTCGATGGTGTCGCCGAGGGTGGCGTCGTTCTGCTCGGAGGCGACCTGGTCGACAGACTCGAGCTTGGGCGGGTTGAGGACCCGGCGGACCTGGTCGATGGTGGCGCCCACGACGTTGGCGACCTCGGCGTGCGAGGGGCTGTAGCGGTCGTCGTCACCCTGCAGGTGACGGAAGGCCCGGAGGATCTCGGGGCGCCGCTCGAAGTCACCGAGGTTGACGTTCGGGTGATCGGCGTCGCGGACGGCGCGGAGCACCTCGCGCTGGATCGGCTTGAAGGCCCACTGGCCGAAGCGGCCCTGCGTCGGATCGAAGCTGTCGATCGCCCGCATCAGGCCGAGGAGGCCGGCGGCCTCGAAGTCGGCCGAGTCGTCGCGGCTGGAGTTCGCGGTGAAGCGCTTGCAGTACGAGCGGACGAGTCCGAGGTTGAACTGGACGATCTCGGACGTCACGTCCTCGATCTGTCGGCGGAGCCGGGTGACCGTCCGGGTGTCGGTGATCTCCTCGTCGAGTTCGGCGAGCTGCCGTTGCAGCTCACGTCGCCGTTGGAACAGTGCCGAGTTGCCGTCGATGTAGTCGTCCGGTGCCATTGCCATTGAGCTGTCCGCGCCCGCCATTCCCATACTCCCTGTCACTCCTGTGATCGCCCGACCGTCGAGCACCCCGGACTCCGCCGGGGACGAGTACAGATTGAACGGTGCGGCTCCCGGCCGGAAGTTCCGGGTGACTCATTTCAGGGACCCGTAGATGGAGGGGTCGCGTATCCCCTGTTCGGGTGACAGGGACTGATGCAGATGGCTATCTCGCGTGCAATCAGGACCACATTCGGTGGTTTTCTTGCCCGAATGGCGTGTCCGGGGACGACTGTGGGGGGTTCGGTCGCCGACGCACGGATCCCACCGGGTGATTTTTTGCGACCGGCCGTCGTCACCGGACCGACCGGCGCTGGCCTCGACCCGCGATCGTGGCCGTCGGCCACGACGCGGGAGCAGGGCCATCTCGACGAATCGGCCCAGCCTGGTTGCAGGCGGCCATCGAGGGTGGACTGTCGGTGTCATGACCGCTACGGCTATCGACGACGTCTGCCATTCGGGGGACCCGAGAGGGATCCCCGTCGTCGTCGTGCAGCAGCACCGGGTGCTGCGTGAAGCCGTCCAGCTCCGCCTCGACGCCGAGCCCGACTTCCAGGTCGTCGCCTGCGTCGCCAGCGTGCACGAGGCCATCGATATCATCGCCCGGCACCCCGGCACCGTCGTGGTGCTCGATGAGCCGCCGGCCAACGAGTCGTGTCACTCCGTCATGGGGGAGCTCCGGGCCATCTCCAACAGCGCCCGGGCCGTGATGCTGCTGAACTCGACCGACGTCGGCATCGTGTCCGCCGCCGTCAACTCGGGCATCGCCGGAGTGCTCTGCAGCGACACGCCCACCAGCTCGCTGGTCCACGCGGTACGCACCGTCGCAGGCGGTGTGTGCGTGCTCGACGAGGACGCACTCCGCCAGCTCGCCGGCACCTGGCAGCCGCTCGTGCAGCCGATGCTGTCGTCGCGTGAACGCGAGGTGCTCGGTCTCCTGGCGTCGGGATCGAGCAACGCCGAGATCGCCAACCAGCTCTACGTCTCCACCGAGACGGTGAAGACCCATGTCGCCCATGTCCTGCGCAAGCTCGACGTCCCCAACCGTGGTTCCGCCGTCGAGAAGGCCACACGACTCGGCCTCCTCGTCTGACGGGCACCGCCACACCCGAGGCCGGCAGGTGGCCACACCTGCTGGCAACCGCCGTTCCGCTCGGAACGGTCACGAACGCACGAACGCACGAACGCACGCACTCCGCTCCCCGAGAGGCAGCCATGAAGGTCCTGATCGC
>JBILUM010000148.1:0-6244 GCA_044370995.1 Ilumatobacteraceae bacterium
GACCAGCCTGCTCGCCGACATCCTCGCCGAGCACCACGCCACCTGGGAGGTGAGGCTCTTTGCCTCCTGAACACCACCCCGCACGCCCACACCTCCCAGGTGACGGATTCACCAATGGGCACCACGCCACCTGGGAGGTGAGGCTCTTTGCCTCCTGAACACGACCCCGGCCAACCGCACCACCCGAGCGACGGCCACACCCACGGCCATCACGACGGCCTGCCCGACGACACGCCCTGGGCGTTCGGTGTGCCCGGCACACGACCGCTGCGCATCGGCATCGGCGGCCCGGTCGGCAGCGGCAAGACCGCGCTGGTCGCCGCGCTGTGCCGTCGCCTCGCGTCGGATGTGAGCACCGTGGTGGTCACCAACGACATCTTCACCACCGAGGACGCCGAGGCGCTGCGGCGCATGGCCGTGCTCGCCGACGACCGCATCGCGCCCGTGGAGACCGGTGCGTGTCCGCACACGGCGATCCGCGACGACATCTCGGCGAACCTCGACGCGGTCGAGCACCTCGAAGCGCGTCACGCCCCGGTCGAGCTCACCCTGCTCGAGAGCGGCGGCGACAACCTCACCGCGATCTTCAGCCGCGCACTCGTCGATCGGCAGATCTTCGTCATCGACGTGGCCGGCGGCGACAAGGTGCCGCGCAAGGGCGGCCCCGGCGTCACCACGGCCGACCTGCTGGTGATCAACAAGACCGACCTGGCGCCGCTCGTCGGCGCCGACCTGTCGGTGATGGAGCGCGACGCGACCGCTCGGCGCGGCACGCTGCCGATGCTGTTCACCTCGTTGGTCGACCCCGACGGCGCCGCGGCCGTGGCCGACTGGGTGCTCGCCCAGCTCCACGCCTGGCAACACGCCGGCTGACGGCGCTCGCGACGGAATCGACAGAGGCACCGACCCGACATGGAGGCCCGGACCGAACTGGTGGTGCGTGTCGACGCGTCGGGTCGCAGCCGTCTGCACCACGTGTCGTGCGAGGTGCCGCTGCTGTTCCGCGAAGCGCGCACCGACGGGCCGACGCTCGCGCTGTCGTGGGTGAACGGTGCGGCCGGCCCGCTCGGCGGCGACCGGCTGCGGCTCTCGCTGACGGTGGAGGAGGGCGCCGCGGTCCGAATCCGCTCGACCGGCGCGTCGATGGTCTACCCGGGGGTCTCGGGTGCCGTGTCGACGTTCGACATCGGCATCACCCTGGCAGCCGGGTCAACGCTGGACTGGTGGCCCGAACCGACCGTGAGCGTGCGATGCAGCCGTCACCGCACCTCGATGCTCGTCAACGCCCACCCCGACGCGTCCGCTCGGCTGGTGGAGTCCGTCGTGTGCGGCCGTCACGCCGAGCCGGCCGGACGGCTGGCGCTGCACCAGCGGGTGGAGATCGGCGGGGTACCCGTCCTCGACCAGGAACTCGACCTGGCCGACGGCCCCTTCTCCGGTCCCGGTGCCCACGGCCCTGGCCGGGCGGTGCTGTCCGCGGTCACCCTCGGCGAGGCGTTCGCGCCGACGTCGCGCTCGATCGTGACCCCCGAGGTCGTCGCGGCGGTGTTCGCGCTCGACCGGGGGGCGATGCTCGCTGCGGCGACGGCCGACGACCTGCGCACGATCGACGCGCTCGATCTGCTGGCCGCACGCACGAAGGTCGCGGGGGCAGCTACCTTGGTCTGACCATCAGACCAGAAGGACCCCAGTCGTCATCGGTTCGAAACGCGGGCGAAACAGGCGGTTCCTAGCTTGCCCCCCATGTCGACACCGTCGCACCTGCCGCGCCAACCGCTGCCCGTCGCTGCACGCGCCGTGTCGTTCCCCACCCCCACGGTCCATCACCTGCCGGCCACGCCGGACACCTGCTACTGGGGCTACATCGATCGCGACCAGCCGCCGTGCCTGGAGGTCGACGACGGTGACATCATCCGGATCGAGGCGATCACCCACCATGCCGGCGACGCACCCGACCTGTTGATGGACGACGGCATCCGCGCCCTGTGGAGCGCGATCGCGCCAGAGACGCGCGGCCCGGGCGTGCACATCCTCACCGGACCGATCCACGTCCGCGGCGCCAAGCCCGGTGATGCGCTCGCCGTCACGATCCTCGACATGTCGCCACGCCTGCCGTACGGCTCGAACTGCGCGGCGAACTGGGGCCTGTTCCACGACGTGTTCGGCAAGGAACGGATCACCATCTACGGGCTCGACGACCCGACCCTGCACGGCGGTGTCGCCGGCTCGTTCGGGCCGATCGCCCGCCCCGTGTTCGGGTTCGACTTCACCGAACGCCCGACCTACGACCTGCCCGGCGTGATCTCACCTCCTGAGGCCACGCTGCGGCAACCGTTCTCCCGCGACGTGCGCGTCCCGGTGCGCCCGCACTTCGGCGTGATGGGCGTCGCGCCGGCCGAGTCGGGCCGCCTGTCGTCGATCCCGCCAGGTCCCTTCGGCGGCAACGTCGACAACTGGCGCCTCGGGCCGGGTGCCACCATGTGCTATCCGGTCTCGATCGAGGGCGCCGGCCTCTACGTCGGCGACCCGCACTTCGCCCAGGGCGACGGCGAGATCTGCGGCACGGCGATCGAGGCATCGCTCGACGCCACCATCCAGGTCAGCGTGATCGAGGGCCTCGGCATCACGACCCCGCTGATGGAGACGGCGAGCCACTGGTACACCCATGGCTTCGGCGCCGACCTCGACGAGGCGATGCGCGGCGCGGCTGGGCAGATGCTGTGGTTCCTGCAGACCCACTTCGATCTGAGCGCCGACGACGCCTACTCCCTCGCCTCGGTGGCGATCGACCTCGGGGTCACGCAGGTGGTCGACGGCACCCTCGGCTGCCACGCCGGTATCGACCGGTCGATCCTCGCCGGCTGAGCCGCCGATCCCGCACCCCCACCCAGCACCGCCGTGCCCGACCCGTCACCACGATCCGCTATGGTCAGACCATCAGTCCAACGTCGACCCCGCACCGGGGTCGCGACGAGCGAGACGGAGTGGTGTCCATGCCGATCACGAGAATGAACCATGCGGTGCTGTACGTCCGCAGTGCGGCGCGCACGCAACGGTTCTACACCGACGTCCTGGGGTTCACGACGGTGATCGAACACCCCGAGGGAGCGTTCGTGTTCATGCGTGCCCCGGCGAGCGACAACCACCACGACATTGCGTTCTTCACCGTCGGCGACGGCGTCGGCCCGAGCGAGGCGGGTGCCCGCACCGTCGGGATGTACCACCTCGCCTGGGAGGTGCCCACCCTCGAGGAGCTCGCCGCGATGCGCGATCGCCTCGCGACAGCCGGCGCCCTCATCGGAGCGAGCGACCACGGCGCCAACAAGAGTCTGTACGCGAAGGATCCCGACGGGCTCGAGTTCGAGGTGATGTGGCTCGTACCCGCCGAGCACTGGGGTGCCGCCGAGCACCTCGCCATCGTCGACCCGCTCGACCTCGACGCCGAGCGGGCCCACTTCGCGACGGTCGGTCTGCGATGAGTCCCACCAGCTTCAACCCGGTCACCCGCCAGACGGTGTCGTCGGAGATCCGCCAGCGCCTGGCGGATGCCATCCACACGGGCCAGCTCGCCCCCGGCACCCCGCTGCCGGCAGAGCGCGTGCTGTGCCAGGAGTTCGGCGTCGCCCGCACCTCGGTGCGCGAGGCCATCCAGGGGCTGGTGATCGCCGGCTACCTCGAGCGTCGCGGCAACCGCAGCGTCGTCGCCGAGCAGCTTCCCGAGGTGAACTTCGCGGGTGACGACCGCAAGGCGCTCGTCACCCAACTGTTCGAGGTGCGCCAGGTCATCGAGCCGGCGATCGTCGAGTTCGCCACCAAACGCGCCACCGACGCCGAGCGCGAGGAGATCGCAGCTCTCGCCGCGATGGTCACCAGCGACCTCGAGGAGTTCCGCGAGATCGACCGCCGGTTCCACGCCGCGTTGGCCCGCGCCTGCGGCAACCCGTTGCTGCACGAGGTGCACGCGAAGGCGCTCGCCCAGCTGTTCGGCTCGGGCGAGTTCTCGTCGCTGCTGTACGCCGAGGTGAACCGGGCCGAGGTGCTCGACATCATCGAGTCGTCCACGACCGCCCACCAGGCGATCGCCGAGGCCCTCGTGAAGGGCCACACCCGCAAGGCCGTCGCCGCCGTCGTGGCCCATCTCGACGATGTGGAGCGTCGCATGGTGGAGCGTCTGCTGTGACCGCGCCCGAGATGAACAGCGAGATGAGCAGCGAGATGAGCAGCCAGATGAGCGACCAGTACGTCTACTTCTTCGACGACGCCGAGTTCGTCGAGACCGACCGCGACGGTTTCCGGCGCCGCGTGATGATCGGCGACCACCTCGAGTTCTGGTTCTGGCGCATCAAGGGCGGAGCCGACGGCTCGATCCTGCACAAGCACGACTCCAACGAGCAGCTCGGCATCATCATGCGCGGCACGCTCGACTTCCGGATCGGCGATCCCGACGACGGCACCCGGCGGGTGCTGAACGCCGGCGACTTCTACTTCGCCCCCACCACCATCTGGCACGGCGAGAGCGTCTTCGTCGGCGACGACGAGTTCGACGAGGTCTGGATCCTCGACGTGTTCGCCCCACCCCGCACCCCGCGCGATGGCCTGCCGGCCCAGAGCCTGCGCCCGGCCGGTACGGCCGCAACCGCCACGACCACCGATGGAGGAGCGTCATGAGCGCCGACTGGAGACTCGCCGTCGACATCGGCGGCACGTTCACCGACGTCGTCCTGTTCGACGCGGCCTCGGGCCGCGTCGTCGTCGACAAGACCCTCACCACGCCCAGCGCACCGCTCGACGGCGTGCGCACCGGTGTGCTGCAGCTGCTGGGCAAGGCGGGCGTCCGCCCGGCCGACATCACTGCGCCGATCGTGCACGCCACCACCCTCATCACCAACGCATTGATCGAAGGCAAGATCGGTCGCGCCGGCATCGTCACCACCAGCGGCTTCGGCGACACGTTGCTCATCCGCAACGAGCACCGCTACGACATGTACGACCTGCAGATCGAGTTCCCGGCACCGCCGGTGCCGCGCGACCGGGTGGTCGAACTCGACGAGCGCACCGACCCGCAGGGCCGTGCGGTCAGCGCACCGACGGCCGAGGGGCTCGCCGCGATCACCGAGCAGCTCCGGGCCGCGAAGGTGGAGGCAGTGGGCGTGTGCCTCATCAACTCCTACGCCAACCCGGCCAACGAGCGCATCGTCGCCGACCACCTCCGCGCCGAACTCGGCGTACCGGTGTGCATCTCGTCGGACATCTCACCGCAGATCCGCGAGTACCCGCGCATGATCACCACGGCCTGCAACGCAGCCACCATGCCGGTCATCGGGCCGTACCTCGACGAGCTGCAGAAGTGGCTCGCCGGCGAGGGCTTCGGCGGCTCGGTGCTGATGATGCTGTCCAACGGCGGCGTCGTGTCGGCCAACGATGCAGCGCGGGCGCCGATCCGCCTCGTCGAGTCGGGCCCCGCCGCCGGTGCCCTCGCGGGCAGCTGGTTCGCCAAGCGGCTCGGCGAGGACCGGTTGCTGTGCTTCGACATGGGTGGCACCACGGCCAAGTCGTGCCTCATCGTCGACGGCGAGCCCGAGCTCACCAACACCTTCGAGGTCGCTCGCATCTACCGCTTCAAGAAGGGCTCCGGGTTCCCGGTGTCGGTGCCGTCGGTCGACCTCGTCGAGATCGGTGCCGGTGGCGGCAGCCAGGCCCGCATCGACGAGCTCGGCCTGTTGAAGGTGGGCCCCGAATCAGCGGGCGCCGACCCAGGCCCGGCCTGCTACGGCCGCGGCGGCACGAAGCCCGCCGTCACCGACGCCGACCTCACCCTCGGCCTGCTCGACGCCTCGTTCTTCCTCGGCGGTGACATGGCGCTCGACATGGAGGCCTGCACCGCTGCGCTCACCTCGGTGGCCGCGCCGCTCGGCCTCTCCGCCGACGACACCGCCGCAGGCATCCACGAACTGGTCAACCAGAACATGGCCGCGGCCTCGCGGATGCACGCCGTCGAGCAGGGCGCCGACCTGCGCGGTATCACCGTCCTCGCCTTCGGCGGCGCCGGTCCGGTGCACGCCTGCGGCGTGGCCGAACTGCTCGAGTCGCCCCGCGTGGTGTTCCCGGTGAACGCCAGCGTGCTGTCGGCGTTCGGCACCCTCGTCACCCCGGTGCGGATCGACCTGGCCCGCAGCATGGTGCGAGGTCTCGCCACCGTCGACATCGCCGAGCGCGACTCGCTGTTGGGCGAGCTCCGCGAGGA
>JBILUM010000149.1:0-6240 GCA_044370995.1 Ilumatobacteraceae bacterium
CGGTGGTGAGGTGGAACCCGTCCTCCGCACGCACGTCCTTGGCCTGGTTGTCGCGTGGATCGATGACGAACTCGGCCCAGCCGCCCTCCCGACCGGAGAAGCGGTTCCACGTGTCGACGAACTTCACCTGCGGCCGCTTCGCGGCTTCGGCACGCACGACCTCGTCCTGCACCTGGAGTCTCAAGGTCACGTCAGGGTTGTCGTCGTTGGGGATGCCCACCCACACCAGGGTGCGGCCCTCCGACGACAGGTAGTCCATGACCTCGCCGACGCGGCGGCCGTACTCCGCCCGCCACTCCTCGTCGCCGTCGCCGGTGGGTTCCCCGATGATGAAGTTGGGCGAGCCGTCGGCCTTGACCCCGTCGGTGAGCCCCTGAGGGTCGTTGCCGCCGAAGGTCACCACGACGATGTCGGGCGCCACCTGCGGCACGATCTCGCGGAAGTGGCTCGGCCAGTCGAAGAAGTCGGGACGGGCGAGGCCCGAGGACACCTTGTAGTCGAGTTGGGTGCGGGCCACCCCGGTCTCGTTCATCAGGGTCTCGAGGTACGGCCCGAACGTGCCCGCGTCCGAGTCGCCGGCGATCAGCACCACCGCGGGGTCCTCCGCCGTCGGCACCGCGGACGGCGCCTGGGTCGGTGCCTGGGTCGGCGCGGTCGTCGTGTCGGGCGTCGCGGTCGGCAGGACCGAACCGCCCGAGCCCGGGACCGTTGCGGCGGGATCGACCGTGGCCGCCGAGGTGGCCGACGCGTCGACGCCGGATGTCGTCGTGGCGCTCGCCTCGGCATCGGTCCCGCCGCTGCCGAGCAGTGCGTCGGCACCTCTCACGACGCCGATCGCGACGACGGCGAGCACGACGAGCGCTCCGATGCGGCGCACCATGTATCGACGGCGGCTGACACGCCGGCGCGGCGGTGCGGGACGTGAAGGAGCGGTCATGGCGATCGGCCCACATGCTAGGACCGCGACGGCCTCCGTCAGCGGCTTGCCGTGCCGGTCGACCCGCGCACCACGCGCGCGACCGGCAGCACACGGGCTGCGAGCGCCGGCCGGTCACCGTCGGGCGCGCCCGTCGACGAGGGCACCGGGTCGGCGGTGACGCCTCGAGCGATCAGGTCGGCGAGCATCCGCCCGGCCTCGCGGCCGAGCTCATCGGCGGGGAACGCCACCGTGGTGAGCGGCGGCGACACGTACGCGGACAGCGGCTGGTCGTCGAACCCGGCGACGGACATCTCGGACGGCACCGCGATCCCCCGCTCGGCGCACGCGCGGAGGAAGCCGTAGGCGTGGAGGTCGGTGGCGCAGACCACAGCGGTCACCCCCGCTGCGACGAGCGCCGGCATCGACGCCAGCGCGGCCGCGTGTGCAGCACCGGCATCGACATCGCTCACCAGACGGTCGGCCTCGACGAGCGATGCGCCGCCGCTCGCGAGATGCGTGGCGAGCGCCACTTGCCGCACGCGGAAGGTGTCCGTCTCGGGCGTCGCGCAGAGGAACGCCACTCGCCGATGGCCGAGTTCGAGGAGGTGTCGTGCCAGCTGGGCAGCGCCGTCGGCGACGTCGAGGTCGACCCTCGGTCGGCCTGCCACGCTCCCCGGCGCGTCGAGCACCACCGTCGGCAGGTCGCGGGCGAGCACCTGCAGCAGTTCCGGTGACGGCGCCGCCACCAGCGCTCCGGCGAGCCGGAGCCCGCGGAGGCGCTCGAGCGTCGTCATCGGATCATCGCCCACCTCGGGCACCGAGAACACCACCTGGAACGCCTCACCGAGCGCCGCGGCGGCGCCGAGCGACACGCGCGCATAGAACGGATTGGTGAACGCCGGGGTGACCACGGCCACCGCGGCGGCACCACCGGTCGCGAGGCGGCGCGCCGATTCGTCGACGACGTAGCCGAGCCGGTCGACCTCGGCCCGCACGCGGGCGACCGTCTCGACCGCGACGCGACCCTCCCACTTGTCGTTCACCACGAGCGACACCGTCGAGATCGACACCCCTGCTGCCGACGCGACATCGGCGGCGCGGACGCGGGTTCGCCCGGCGCTGGGTTCCCGGTCGCTCGTGGCCGACGTCACGCGCCCCACCCTAGAGACTCCGGGCGTCGCCGCGCCGCGTGAGGAATCCCAGGTGAACAGCTGCGTCAAGCGCTTGACGCCACACGGCCCCGAGCGCCATGCTTCACACGGCCGTCACGGAGCGCGTCCCTGGTGGGACGGCACTGCGAAGTAGGCTGTGGAGCGGATCTTCCGATCCACCCAAACAACTCCAAGGGGGAGAACCACATGCGCAAGACCAAGCGCTTCGCGGCGCTGGCACTGACCGCGTCACTGTTCGTGGTCGCGGCTTGCGGCGACGACGAGGAAGAGTCGACGTCGACCGAGGCCCCGGCCGGCACCGAAGCACCCGCTGCCACCGAAGCACCCGCTGCCACCGAAGCACCCGCTGCCGATGCCGTGTCGGCCTGCCAGGTCACCGACGTCGGCGGTGTCGACGACAAGGGCTTCAACCAGTCGGCCTTCGCCGGCCTGCAGCAGGCCGAGGCCGAGCTGGGCGCCGAGATCGACCTGCTCGAGTCGGCCAGCGACGCCGACTACGCCCCGAACATCCAGGCGTTCCTCGACAAGGGTTGCGACGTCATCATCACCGTCGGCTTCCTGCTCGGTGGCGCAACGGCAGACGCCGCCATCGCCAACCCCGATCAGCAGTTCGCGATCATCGACTCCGACGCCAACGACAACGCCGGCACGCCCGACGACTTCGCTGACGACGTGAACCTCGAGAACGTCCGCGCCCTCAACTTCGCCACCGACGAGCCGTCGTTCGTCGCCGGCTACCTCGCGGCCGGCATGAGCGAGACCGGCAAGGTCGCCACCTACGGCGGCATCAACATCCCGCCGGTCACCATCTTCATGACGGGCTTCCTGAACGGCGTGAACTACTACAACGAGCAGAAGGGCACCGCCGTCGAGGTCCTCGGCTGGGACGGCACCGAAGGTTCGTTCGCCGGCAACTTCGAGAGCCTCGACGACGGCAAGAAGCTCGCCCAGGGCTTCGCCGACGAAGGCGCCGACATCATCTTCCCGGTCGCCGGTCCCGTGGGCCTCGGCTCCTCGGCCTACGCCAAGGAAGTCGGCGGCATCCGCATCATCGGTGTCGACGTCGACATGTACGTCAGCAACGAAAAGGAGAAGGAGGTCTACCTGACCTCCGTGCTCAAGAACATCGACGCTTCGGTGTTCGACACGGTGAAGAACGTGGCCGAGACCGGTGACGCCGGCGAGGACTACGTCGGCACCTTCGCCAACGGTGGCGTCGGCATCGCCGACTTCCACGACCAGGCGGGCGATGTGCCCGACGAGCTGAAGGCGGAGATCGAGCAGTTGGTCGCCGACTTCACCGCCGGCACGATGAAGGCGAGCTGATCCTCGGGTCGAGCACCGCTCGGCCAGTGTGCACCATGTGCACGTGAACACCGGAGAGGGGCCTTTCGGGGCCCCTCTCCTCGTTTTCGGGTCCATCAGCTGACAACGTCTCGTGCAAGACTGCCGTCCGACACGTCGTGGCCTGGGGCCGACGCTGGAGGGGCAGACGAAAGGAACCCACGATGCCCGACGTGCAAGCCCGCCCCACGGTGGTGCACGGTCCTGGTCGCCTCACACCGGGGGCGATCACCGCCGAGCGATATGTCTCTCCACAGTGGCTCGCCAAGGAGTTCGACGAACTGTGGCCTCGCGTCTGGCAGTTCGCCTGTCTCGAACGTGACGTGAGCGAGCCCGGCCAGTACGTGGTGCTCGACATCGGGCGTGAGTCGATCGTGGTGTCATGCGGCCCGGACCGCGACGTGGTCGCGAACTTCAACGTGTGCCAGCACCGCGGGGCGCGCGTCCTGGTCGATCGCCAAGGCTGTGCCCAGCACTTCACGTGCCCGTATCACGCTTGGAGCTATCGGTCCGACGGGCGCCTGGTCGTCGTGCCCGACAACAACCGCTTCGCGGGTGGTGTCGATCGCGCACAGCACTCGCTGAAGCCGGTCCGGGTCGGCTGTGCCCTCGGGATGGTGTGGGTGTGCATGGATCCCGCCGCCGCGCCGCTCGACGACTTCCTCGGACCGCTCATCGACATCGTGGGGCCGTTCCACATGGAGAAGATGACGCTCACCGGCGATCAGACGCTTGCGCTCGGTTGCAACTGGAAGGCCGTGTTCGACAACTTCCAGGAGCTGTACCACGTGGAGCACATCCACCCGCAACACGAGTTGCTGTTCGACTGCCCCACGTCCGAGATCCACCTCTACGAGTACGGCCACACCGGTGTGGTGATCGACGGCCACACGCTCAACAGCCGCAAGCCGATCCCCGACGACCCCAACTTCTTCCAGGATCGTCAGCTGCGCATGTTCGGGGCCGACCCGGCCGGCTACGTGGGCCGCGTGCTCGACATCCGCAAGGACGTCCAGAAGCTGCGCCGCGAGGCCGGCCCGTCGCTCGGCTGGGACTACGACTCGCTCACCGACGAGCGCCTCACCGACATCGAGCAGTACAACTTCTTTCCCAACACGATGATCACCGTCCAGCCAGACGACGCGCTGATCATGCGTGCCCGCCCGCACCCCACCGACCCCGACTGGTGCTACTGGGACAAGTTCACGTTCCACCGGCAGCCCGACCCAGAGGTGGCCCGCCGTCACGGGCAGGAGTTCCGCCCGTGGAACCAAGCAGATCTCGATCCGGTGCCGCGCCCCGAACACGACGAGTTCACGCAGGACGACATCATCGCCGGGCGCAAGACGATGACCATCACCATCGACCAGGACGTGCACTACATCCGCGACGTGCAGGCAGGCATGCACTCCCGCGGCTTCGGCGCGCAGAAGCTGTGTGACGACGAAGTACGGATCCAGCACTACCACGACTGGCTCGATCACTGGATGGGGAACCGATGACCTACACACCGCTGCAACTGTCCGACCGCGAGCAGATCCGCGATCTCGCGATGCGGTACTGCCATGGCGTCGATCGCCTCGATCCGGACGTGATGAAGTCGGCGTACTGGCCCGAGGCGATCGACGATCACGGCAGCTTCGTGGGCAACGCGCACGAGTTCGTGGACCACTGCATGGTTGCCCACCTCAGGTGGAAGTGGACGATGCACTCGATCTACACCCATCAGATCGAGCTGGATCCCGATGGCGAGCACGCGCGGGGCGAGATCTACAACATCACCAACCTCTGCCGAGCCGACACCGGTGCCATCGACACGTGGTACGGGCGGTACCTCGACCTCTACGAAAAGCGCGGCGACGAGTGGCGGATCATCCATCGCGTGTGCGTGTACAACGGCACCGAGACCCGGACGCCCGAGCCGATGGCGATGGACGCGTCGAAGTACCGACCCGGATCGTTCGACCGTCCCTCGGGTGGCCGCCCGATCGGACCCTGAGCACCAGGACGACACCATGACCCCACCGACGCGGCTCGGCACCGTTCGCCAGACGGCGTTCGTCGTTGCCGACATCGAAGCGACCGCCCGCGAGTGGAGTGCTCGAGGGTGAACACCGAACGACTCGCACGATCGCTGCACTAGATTCGGCGCTCGTCACGGGGTGCACACGGGGCGCCGCCCCAAGGGGGAGCGAATGGAACTGGAGCTGCGGGGAATCACGAAGCGATTCCCCGGCGTCGTCGCCAACGACGACGTCAACCTGCATGTGCGCGGCGGCGAGGTGCTCGCACTCGTCGGCGAGAACGGCGCCGGGAAGAGCACGCTCATGAACGTGCTCTACGGCCTGTACAAGGCCGACGAGGGCGAGATCCTGATCGACGGCGTGCCGCAGCACTTCACGTCGCCGCGGGATGCGATCGCCGCCGGCATCGGCATGGTGCACCAGCACTTCATGCTCGTCCCCGTGTTCACCGTCGCCGAGAACGTCGTGATGGGCGTGGAGCCCACGAGCCTCGGCGGCATCAAGCTCGACCTGGCGACCGCACGTGAGCAGGTGCGGACGATCTCCGAGCAGTACGGCATGCACCTCGACCCCGACGCCTTGATCGAGGACATGCCCGTCGGCCTCCAACAGCGCGTCGAGATCATCAAGGTGCTGTTCCGTCACGCGAAGATCGTCGTGTTCGACGAGCCCACCGCGGTGCTCACCCCGCAGGAGATCGACGACTTCTTCGTGATCGTCGAGTCGTTGAAGGCCGACGGCAAGGGCATCGTGTTCATCACCCACAAGCTCCGCGAGGCCA
>JBILUM010000150.1:0-6207 GCA_044370995.1 Ilumatobacteraceae bacterium
TCATCTCGCGGACCGAGTGACACGGCTCGGCATCCAAGAATTCATCCAAGAAATTCGTTGGCACAGGGTGGTACGGGGTAGCACTCGCTGGACTCGGCGGTCGCGAAAGACCTGCTAGATGGCACTGCTTGGCACTCGCTGGACGGTCCTGAGCCGACTCAAAATCCGTTGTCCGAAAGGGCGTGTGGGTTCGAGTCCCACCTCGGGCACCATGTCAGAGGTTGTTTCTGGGCCGCGACGATCATCGAGCGCCGGGCTGGGGACCAACCGGGGGACCAACTGACCGAACCGGAGGCCGAACGGCTGGACGGGAGCGCTGCGCTCTTCGGTTCGTACGGTGTACGGGGCGCCCGATTGGCGGCCCGGTCAGAGCCGCCGCCGAACACGGGCGCCGGCGGTAGCTCGAAGGTTGGACAACGAGCGCCATCAGGGCAATCGGCGCTACCAGCCCTGTGCTCGACGATCGATCTACCTGACCACTCGCCGGCCATGTCTACGATCCCGTCGTGGACGCGCTCGAACTCCGATTCATCGTGTATCGACACTTCGTCGAGACTGGATCGGCGCCGACGCGACGAACGCTGAGCGAGTCCGTCGGCGACCTCGAGACGACCGATCGACTGCTGCACGAACTCCATGAGCGCCACATGCTCGTGCTGGACGAACGACCCACTCGCCGCGGTGAGATTCGCATGGCATTGCCCTTCGCGGCCGCCCCCACCAACTTCCGCGTCACCACGGATCAAGGCGCCTGGTGGGCAAACTGCGCCTGGGACTCCCTGGCCATCCTCGCTGCGCTGCACAGCGACGGACGCGTTCAATCCACCTGGTCCGACACGGACGAGCCGGTCGAACCCACCGTCACTCACGGCCAACTGGACGACACCGAGGGCTACATCTCCTTCCCGCTCCCCGCCAGTCAATGGTGGGACGACATCGTCTTCACTTGAGGCAACATCACGTTCCTTCGGTCGAAGGACAATCAACCCGCAGGCGGTCAATCGGTCGGCCTCGCCCAGATGTGGAGCCTCTCCCAGGCCTGGTACGGCGATCGCCTCGATCCGACGTTCAGCGGCAGAACGCTCGACGCAACGCAACGCCTACTCGACGACGTCGGCCTCACGGACGCGTTCTGGCAACTCCGCACCTGACCCTCGAGTTCCACCCCGGTTCTCAGTGCTCCTCCCTCATCGATCCGTCTGAAGCTGCCCGCCCGGAACTGCGATCTGGCCGGTCGGCGACGAGCGTTCAAGTGCAGCGAGCGGCTATCGGCCGAGTCCGTTGTGGCGGCGTCGCCACCTGGACCAGCGCCGGTGCTCAGCAACTGCGAGTGCTCCTGCGATTGGGAGCCCAGCTACACCGGGGCTCCACTCAAGAAGCGGACCGGCTCCGGCAACGGCAGCACCCGCATCCACCAGCACAACCAACAGGATCAGCGGCATGAATCCCACGGGAGTGGGCGGGGGAGCGTGGCTACGTCGTGGTCTCCAAGGACACCGACTTCCGGCAGTTGGCGTTCTTGTACGGGCCGCGGCCAAACGTGCTCACGCAGCGATGATGGACATGCGCAAGATCGACATCGCCACCATCGAAGCCGCCCACCGCGGCGCCTGACGAGGGATGGGGGTGGGTGCCGGATCGAACTTGTCGTCGAGCGTGCCGGCCTTGATCGCCACGGTGCCCTGCGGCACCGACAGCTCGGACACGATCGGTGAGCCGCACGAACCGCAGAAGCGGCGACGGACGTACACCTCGTCGCCCGCCTCGTTGGACCCTTGCCGCAGAGACACCGTCCGGTTCGAGACATGCCGCGGAACGCAGCAGGCCAGACGCCTGAGACCGCTCAGCGGGGCGTGCGTTCGAGGGCGCTCAGCGCAGCGATGTAGCCGAACGCGATCGCGGGGCCGATCGTGCCGCCGGGGCCCCAGTACGCCTGGCCCGCGGGCGAGGCGGTGCAGTTGCCCGCGGCGAACAGCCCGGCGATCGGCGCACCGTCGACACCGAGCACTTCGGCCCGCGCGTTGGTGACCGGGCCGCCCTTCGTGTCGAGCGCGCCCGGTCCCAGGATGATGCAGTGGTACGGCCCGCTGGTGCTCAGCGGTCGCATCGCCGGGTTCGGGTTGTCGCCCTTCGGCTCACCCGCCCAGTTCTGCTCGATCGGCGACGAGCCGCGCAGGAACTCGGGGTCGTTCCCTGTGCCGGCGTACTCGTTGAAGCGGGCCAGCGTCTCCCAGAGGTTCTCGACGAAGTCGTCGGCCAGGCGCACGCCGCCCGTGTATGACGCGATGCCCTCGAGCCGCCGGCCGATCTCGGCCGCGAGGCCGGGCAGGTCGGGCGCCGAGATCAGGAAGAACGGGGTCTCCTCGTCCTCGGCCGGGAACGGCCAGCGGAAGCGTGCGTGCTTCGGTGCCGGCAGCACCGAGTCGTCGGTGATCATGAACATCAGCAGGTTCGGGTACTCGAGCCGGCTCGGATCCCACACCTGGTGGGCCTGGCCGCGCTCGTTGTACGGCGCCTTCTCGTTCAGCGCCCGCCTGCCGTACTTGTTCACCATGAACATCGCGTCGCCGTAGGGGGAGTAGAGGTCGTGGCTGGTGGCCCGGTTCCGCAGGGCGAGCTCGACCACGCACTGGTCCCACCACGCGTTGGCCATGTTGCCGAGCTGCGCGCCGGCCTCGATACCGATGCGCACGAAGTCACCGGTGGCCGTGTCGGACGCGGCGCCGCCGAACACCGGTCCGCGCAGGTACGCCTTGGCGAGTTGGGGGTCGTGCAGGAAGCCGCCCGTGCCGAACACCACGCCCTGGCGTGCGCCGATGACGAGCGCCCGCTTGCCCGTGCGCACTTCGACGCCCAGGATGCCGCCGTCGTCGTCACGAATCAGGTGCACCACCTCGTGGTTCGGCAGCACCTGCGCGCCATGCGCTCGAGCTGCGTCGAGCAGGCCATCGGCCAGCATCTGGCCGCCCGTGGGGCCCTCACCGCGCTTCCAGCCCTCGGGGAAGCGCGGCTGCAGCACGCGGCCGAAGCCCACCTTGTCCTCGGGCCACTGCGAGTAGTAGCTCGGCATGTGCACGTACTCGATCTCGACACCGCCGGCGGCGGCGATCGACTCGAGGGCCTCGCTGCCCTTGTCGTAGAACGCCTCGATGAGGTCGTACTGGTTCTGGGTGAGGCCGAGCGTGGGGCTGCCCGGGTCGTAGTCGACCGGGTGGGCGCCCTTGGCCATGTACCGCATCGCGTCGGGCTTCGGGTCGTCCTTGCCCTCGGCCTTCAGCCACGGGTGCCGCCGGTGAAGGCCGCCTTCTCGAGCACGATCACGCTGGCGCCCTGCGCCGCTGCCGTGACGGCCGCCGATGCCGCGGCGGCACCGCTGCCCACCACGACGATGTCGGCGACCTCGTCCCATCCGTCCCATGACATCTCACCCATGACCACACCTCCGGACTTCTGACGACTGTTGCACATCCGGGGTCGCCGGCGTGGGTCGACAGGGGGGATCAGACCTTCGGGGTGTCGGCGAATGGGCGCCTGGTGTCTGGCTCAGTTGTCGCCGCCAGCTGGTCTCGACGACGTCGGAAGGTTCTGGGCCGAGCTTGGCATCCGCACACCGAGCCGCTTCGCCCGCCGTCCAGCACCGGGGGCAGACTGGTCGCAGCGCCGGCCACTCCGGTGCGAAGGGAGCTACACGTGACCGGCTTGGACGACAGGGGCGCTGCATCGGGGCCGGCAGCATCCGCACGACTCACGCATCCCAGCCCCGAGTTGTTGGCGCCCGTGGCGTTGATCACGCAGGAGGTCAAGGAGCAGTACCGCCGCGACGGCGTGGTGATCCTTCGACAGGCGCTCCATCCGGAGTGGTTGCTGCTCGTCGAGCTCGGGTTGCAGCGGGTCATGCGCGACAGCGGGCAGGCCAAGCACACGTTCTACGACGACACGCCGCAACAGTTCCTCGAGACCGTGCGCAACTTCGAGGTCACCCCGGAGATCCAGCGCCTGCTGTTCGACTCACCGATCGCGGACATGATCGCCGAACTGCTCGACTCCGACGAGATCTGGTTGTACTCCGACGAGTTCTTCATCAAGGGAGGTGGCGCCGGCCGCACGCCATGGCATCAGGACCTGCCGTACTGGCCGATGGCCGGCGAGATGATCGCCTCGATGTGGATCACGCTCGACCCGTTGGCGAAGGAGCACTGCTTGGAGTTCGTGCCCGGCTCGCATCGCCAGACGATGTACGACGGCTTCAACCCGCGCGTCGTCAATGACGATGCGCGTGCGCCGTTCTACGGAGCAGAGCTGCCGCAACTGCCCGACATCGAGGCGAACCGCGACGACTGGACGATCGTGTCGTGGGACATCACACCGGGCGACGTGGTGCTGGTGCATCCTGGTGTTCTGCACGGTGGCGGGCCGACGCCTCCCGACGGCCGGAGACGGACGCTGACGGTGCGCTGCTACGGCACCGACATCGTCTACGACACCCGTCCGCCGACGCGACCGACGGTGCCGCTGACGCCCGGGCTGTCGCTGCAACTCTCGCCCGGTGATCCGCTGCGCCATCCGTGGTACCCGCAGGTCCGCCCGAAGCCAGCCTGGCAGCGGCCGGGCTGACCGTCCGAGCCGCCACCGGCGAGGGCGTCGCCGGTCGCCTCGGGGAGTGAGAACAGGAGACGGGCGAGCTCACGCTGTACGGGCTGGAGATCGCTCACGATGCCTCGTCATCCCACGGGCCGGTCTCGGAGGCGCCACGACTGCCGATCGGGACGTTGCTCGGCTCAGCGGTCAGAGAGCGAGGTGGAGCCGAAGTGCTTCGTCGAGATCCGTCTGCAGTTCGGCGTTCAGTGTGCCGATCCGTCGACCGAGGCGTTCGACGGCGATCGAGCGCACTTGCTCTGCCTGTGCTTTGGAATCGGCCGGCAGACCCGTGGCGCTCGCCGGCAGCAGAACTTGAAACGGGTACACGCGAGCGGTGTTCGATGTGACCGGCACGACGGTGATGACACCTCGTCCGAGGCGCTGTGCGGTGCTGTTGGCACCGTCGTTGCTGACGATGACCGCCGGGCGCTGCTTGTCGGCCTCAGCACCTCGGACCGGTTCGAGGTCGACGAGCCGGATCTCTCCTCGCCGCATCAGGCTTGTCCATCCGCTGCCGTGGGTTCCCAGAGCGCGCCGTCGTCGGCCGCTTCCCACTCTGCCCACGCCTCTTCGTAGGCGGCGCCCAGCTCCGAGGCGCGTAGCAGTCGTACGGCCTTGTGGAGCACGGCGGATCTCGATGCATAGCCACCTCGCTCGGCATACGTGTCGAGGAACTCCACGTCCTCGTCCGGCAGGCTGACGCTGACCTTCATACCAAAATGCTACCAAAGATCCTACCCTTGGAGCAATGAGACACCGAGCTCCGATCTGCCGAGAGGCACGGTCAGAGCGTGATGCTCGCGTACGGCCTCATGATCGCCATCGGGGCACTGATGGCATTCATTTCCTCCTCCGGGTCCACGATCAACGGCTCTCCGGGTGTCCTATGGTCCCGACCATGAAGCGCAGTGAGAAGGCGGACCGGATCGGCGAGATCCTCGACGAGCTGTACCCGGAGACCCCCATCCCGCTCGACCACAACGATCCGTACACACTGTTGGTGGCCGTCGCCCTGTCGGCCCAGACCACCGACAAGAAGGTCAACCAGGTCACGCCTGCGTTGTTCGCAGCGGCCGACACGCCCGAGAAGATGGCGGCGCTCGGCCCCGAGCGCATCCTGTCGATCATCCGCGAGGTCGGGCTCGCGCCCACCAAGGCCAAGAACCTGTGGACCGCGGCCAATCAGATCCTCGACGCTGGCGGCGAGGTGATCCCTGACTGGACGTTCCTCGAGTCGCTCGCCGGTGTCGGTCACAAGACGGCGAGCGTCGTCATGTCGCAGGCGTTCGGTGTCCCGGCGTTCGCGGTCGACACCCACATCCACCGGCTCGCGGCGCGGTGGGGGCTCTCCAACGGCACGACCGTCGAGCGCACCGAGCGCGACCTCAAAGCCGTGTTCCCGTCGTCCACCTGGAACGCCCGCCACCTGCAGATCATCTTCTTCGGTCGCGAGTACTGCCCGGCGCTGCGCCACGACCTGACCGCGTGTCCGATCTGCGGCTGGGCGGCCACGCTGAAGCGCATCCGCGCCGAGGCCCGCTGACCGGCACTCAGCCCGGCGGCGTGCTC
>JBILUM010000151.1:0-6205 GCA_044370995.1 Ilumatobacteraceae bacterium
CGACGTCGGGCGCGATCGCCGACGGCGTCGGCGATCTCCGTGGCATCCGCGAGCATCTCGACCACGTGGAGTGGTTGGGGGTCGATGCCATCTGGCTGTCACCGGTGTTCACCTCCCCCATGGCCGACTTCGGGTACGACGTCGCCGACTACTGCGATGTCGACCCGGTCTTCGGCACCCTCGCCGACCTCGACGACCTGGTCGCCGCATGCCACGACCGCGGGCTGAAGGTGCTGCTCGACTGGGTGCCGAACCACACCAGCACCGCCCACCCGTGGTTCGTCGAGAGCCGTTCGAGCCGCACCAACGCCAAGGCCGACTGGTACGTCTGGTGCGATGAGCCGCCCAACAACTGGAAGGCGTCGTTCCCCCGCGGCGACGACGCCTGGCAGTGGGACGAGGTGCGCGGCCAGTACTACCTGCGCAGCTTCGCGGTCGAGCAGGCCGACCTCGACTGGAACAACCCCGACGTCGAGGCGGCGATGCTCGACACGCTGCGGTTCTGGCTCGACCGCGGCGTCGACGGGTTCCGGATGGACGTCATCCACATGATCGGCAAGGACCTGCACCAGCAGGATCCCGATGGTGCGGTCGCCCGGGCCTGGTCGCACGTGCCGTACAACGACGTCGAGGTCACCCACGAACGGCTGCGACGCATCCGCGCCGTGCTCGACTCCTACCCGGGCGATCGGGTCGCCGTCGGCGAGGTCTACCTGCTCGACGAGGCGGCGGTGGCCAGGTACTACGGCGACGACGACGAGCTCCACCTCAACTTCAACTTCTCCTTCCTGTGGGCGCCGGCCTCGCCGCCGGAGCTGCGGGCCCGCATCCGCCGCACACTCGATGTGCTCGAACCGCTCGGCGCGTGCCCCACCTGGGTGCTGTCCAACCACGACGTGCCGCGCCACCGCGGCCGCCATGGTGGCGACGAACGGGTCGCCCGGATGATGGCGGTGATGCTGCTCACCCTGCCGGGCACGCCGTTCCTCTACCAGGGTGAGGAGCTGGGGATGATCGACGCCGACATCCCCGACGACCGGGTGGTCGATCCGGGCCGGCGCGACGGGTGCCGGTCGCCGATCCCGTGGACCGGCGACGATCTGCACGGCTGGTCCGCACCGACGTGGCTGCCCTTCGGCGCCGAGGCCCCCGAACGAAACGTCGCCGCCCTGCGGAGTGATCCCGACTCGATCCTGCAGCTCTACCACGATGTCCTCCACCTGCGCCGACACGCCGACGACCTGGTCGACGGCAGCTTCGAGCTGGTCGAGCTCGGGCCGGCCGACACCGTGCTCGCCTACCGCCGCGGCGAGCGCTGGTGGGTGGTGCTGAACCTGGGTGACGAACCCGTCGAGCTCCCCGAGACCGTCGAGGTTGCCGTGGCCACCGTGGCCGCGATGGCCGGGGCACGGATCGACGCCATCCCTGCTCGGACGGCGGTCATCGCCCGTAGGTGACACAATGTCGCGCCATGGGACGAACCGTGGCGCTGCTGAACCAGAAGGGCGGCGTGGGCAAGACCACGGTCACCCTCGGACTCGCCTCGGCGGCGGCGCACCGGGGTGATCGGGTGCTCGTCGTCGACCTCGATCCGCAGGCCTCGGCCACGTGGGTGCTCGGCATCGACCCGCTCGAGGCCGAACTCACCACTGCCGACGTGCTCGCGAAGACACCGGCGGCCGACGCGATCGTCGAGAGCGGGTGGAGCGAACTCATCCACCTGATCCCCGGGTCACCGCATCTGCAGGCCCGCGAGTCCGGCACGCCGTCGCGGCTGCGAACCGCGCTGGGCAAGGTGTCGCACCATTACACGGCGATCCTGCTCGACTGCCCGCCCTCGCTCGGCAACCTGACCACCAGCGCCCTCACCGCCGCCGACCACGCCGTGATCGTGATCGAGCCGTCCTCGCTCGGCCTGCGCGGCATCGGCGCAGTCGCCGACCTCATCGACGACGTGTGGGACACCCACAACGCCGAACTCGAACTGAGCGGCGTGATCGTCAACCGGGTGCCGGCCGTGAGCGGCGAGGCCGACCGTCGCTACGACGAACTCACCCGCATCGTCGGCAAGAAGGCCGTGTGGCAGCCCGTGGTGCCCCAGCGCGTGATCGTGAACCAGTCGATCGGTGAGCGCCGCTCGATCCACAGCTACGGCAGCCGCAGCGCCGACGTGTCGGCCAGCTTCGACGCCCTGTGGAGCAAGCTCCGCAAGGCCATCAAGTAGCCGGTCAGTCGGCCGCTGGTTCGGCCGCTGGTTCGGGCGCCGCAGCGGGTGCCGTCGGGATCAGCTTCAGGCCACCCTTGCCGTCGAAGGTGAGGCCGGCCCGGCCCTCGACGAGTGAGCGGATGCCGTCGCCGAGCAGCTCGCCACGCCACCCGTGCGCGAGGCGGGCGTCGGCGTCGCCGCGCAGCAGCGCGACGAGATCGGAACGGGTGGCGAGCAGCGCCGTGTCGATGCGCTCGGCACGGGCGACCTCGCTCACCCAGGCCGACACCAGGGTGACGGCAGGCCGCAGCGAGCGGTCGAGGTCGTCGCCGTCGGGTGAGGGCAGCTGGACGTCGCGGGTGAGCCCGTCGGCCACCGCAGCGAGGATCTCGGCACCCATCGCACCGCGGCTGTGCCGTTCTTCGACCCCGCGGGCCTGCGACAGTTCGGCCTGCGAACTGGGGTGCTTCTGGGAGATGCCCAGGATCGCGAGATCGGGCAGGATCTGGCGCACCGGCACGTCGACCGAGGCGGCACGTCGCTCTCGCCACGCCGCGACCGACTGTGCGACGCCACGCGCCTTGGCCTTCAACACGCGGACGTCCTTGAGCCGCAACCAGGCCTGCTCGGGATCGGTCGCGCCCGTGGGACGGGTCCGGAGCTCCTCGCACGCGTCGAGCGCCCAGTCGAGCCGACCCAACGATGTGAGCTTGGCGGTGAGCCGATCGTGCAGTTCCAGGAGGTGAGCCACATCGCCGGCTGCATAGTGCTGCTGATCGGCGGTGAGCGGACGGCGCAGCCAGTCGGTGAGGCGATCGCCCTTCGACGCAGCGACCGACAGCTCCGCGTGCAGCAGGGACAGCAGCGACGGCGTGCTGTACCCGGTGAAGCCCGCAGCCAGCTGGGTGTCGAACATGCGCTCGGGCACCGCTGCGACGCTGTGGGTGAGCACGTCGAGGTCCTGCTGGGCGGCATGGAACACGGCGATCGAGGGCGAGGAGAACAGACGACGGATCGCCGTCATGTCGACGGCCAGCGGATCGACGAGGACGATCTGGTCGGCCCAGCCGAGCTGAACCAACGCGAGCTTCGGGAAGTAGGTGCGCTCCCGGTGGAACTCGGTGTCGATCGCGTACCGCGGCTCGTTGCAGAGGACCTCGACGACCTCGTCGAACTCGGCCTGTGTGGCGACCCAGCGATGCGTCACGAAGGCCGATCTCCGGTGACCACCGGGTGCCCACCCTGGATCCAGGCCATCGTGCCACCGGCGACGTTCACGGTGACCACGCCCTGCTCGACGAGGAACTCCGCCGCACGCAGTGAACGACCGCCGGACTTGCAGATGACGTAGGTGACCTGGTCGGGACCGCCCGGGCTCTCTGGACTGCGGAACACGTCGACGTGATCGGGCACCGTGCCGAGGGCGACGTGAACGGCGCCGGGCACGTGACCCGAGACGTACTCGTCGGTCTCACGGACGTCGATCACCCGCGCCCCGGCCTGCAGGGCGGCGGCCAACGTGTCGACCGACACTTCCTGGATGCTCATGCGGGGCACGCTACCTGCTCGTTCACGTGGTGCGACCGAGATCGGTGGGGGTGTTCACGTTGCGCACGGCGTCGGCCGGCACGGCCACCTCGACCAGGCGCAGGCCGTCGAGCGCCCGGTGGATCGCGCGCTCCCCCGCCGCGAACCGTCGTTCGAGCGCCGGCGCGGCCGAGGGCCACCACAGTGCGCAGAGGTGTTCAGCACGATCGGAGCGGGCCATCACGACGTCGACGTCGAGACGTTCACGGTGCACGAGGAGTCGTTCGACGGTCGCGGTGTCGAGCCACGCGAGATCGGTCGCGACGACCACAGCGGGCGAAGCGAGGTGGTGGAGCGCCGTGAGGATCGCGCCGAGCGGTCCCTCGCCGGGGAACCGATCGGCCACGGTCGTGACCTCGGTGTCGGCGAGCACGGTGGCCAATGCTGCCGCGTCGCCACCGACCGTGATCACCGGTGCGCAACCGGCGCCGACGACGGCTGCGACCACACGGCGGACCATGGCGGCGCCGTCGACCTCGACGAGCGCCTTGTCGCGGCCCATCCGCCGGCTCGCCCCGCCGGTGAGCACCGCGGCGGCGACCCCGGTCTCAGTCACCCGACTCCGGGATACCCGCCGGATCGAGTTGAGCCATGAACAGCGCGATCCGCTCCGCCTCGTCGACCTCGCCGATGAGCGCCGCCATCTGCCCGAGGCCGCGCAGCGACCGGAGGAAGCCCCGGTTGGTGGGCTCGGACCAGCGCACGTAGCCCGATCCGCGCCAGCCGTTGGCGCGCAGCGCGTCGAGACCGCGGTGGTAGCCGACCCGGTAGGCCGCGTAGCGCTCGATCGGGTTGCGGCCGAGATCGCCGAGGGTGGCCCATGCCTCGAGATATCGCGGGTACGACGCCACGACCTCGCTCACGCGAGCATGACGGACGTCGTCGGAGGATCCGATGGCCTGCAACAACTCGTGCCGTTGGGTCGGGTCGGCCGGCGGGAGCACCGTGCTCGGCAGCCCGGTCGTGCTGAGGTTGACGGGTCGGCTGTCGGCGCTGTGGTCACTCATGATCGACCACGCTACGGCCTACTGTGCTGGCCATGCTCGCTCTCACGCTCGGCAGCGCACGACATCTCGCAGTGGCGATCATCGTCGTGTTCGTGGTCCTCGCCGTGGTCTCGGCCACGGTGATCTCGAACGTCACCGCCAAGATCGTGTCGATGTTGGTGTTCGCCGGGTTCGCGCTCGGCGTGTGGACCCAGCGGACGAACCTGTCGGACTGTGCCGAGCGGGCGCAGGCGAAGGTGACGGTCGGCGACGAGAGCCCGACGACGTGCACGTTCTTCGGGACCGAGATCGACGTCCCGGGCGTGCCCGACGTCGACATCCCGGGCACCGACGACACCAGCGGCTGACCCACTCGTCGGAGCAGCGGCCTCAGAGCAGCGGCTGGACGATCCGTTCGGCGAAGAGTGCGGCGTGGCTGAGCGGGGCATCGTGACGGCACCCGGGCAACTCGACCACGCGTGCTCCCTCGATCTGCTCGCCGACGAACTCCATCCCGCGCCGCTGGTGCGGCGACCCGTGCTCGCCGAAGCCGGCGATCACGGGGACGCGGATGCGATCGGGGGTCCATGGCACGTTCGCGCGCAGGTCGGCGAGCTCGCCGACCATCGCCGCTCCCTCGGCCCGTCGGGTAGCACGAGTGCGCTCCGGGAGAGCCTCCCAGCGGGCGTCGCCGATCATGCGTCGCATGAACTGCTCGGCCGCTCGTCCGGGATCGTCGGCCGACGCGACAGCGGCGCCGCCCGCGGTGTTGCCGGGCCACCACGGCTCCCATGACAGTGGCGTCTCGTAGATCGCCACCGCACGGACGAGGTGCGGGTGCCTCGCCGTGAGCGCCAGGGCGACGTTGCCGCCGTAGCTGTGGCCGACCAGCACTGCGGGTCGGTCGGCCAGCACGCCGAGGAGATCGTCGACCTGGCTCGCCATGTCGAACGGCCCGGGGTGCGGGCCATGAGCGGGCACCGAACGGCCGTAACCACGCCGGTCGTACCGGGCGACCCGATGGGCGCGATCGAGCTGCCGGCTGAGCTTCAGCATCCCGGTGGATCGGTCCATCGAGCCGTGCACGAGCACGATCAACGGTGCACCCTCCGGCCCGGCCTCCTCCGACCAGAGGATCACGAGACCTGGACGAGGCGCAGCACGTCGGTGGCCGCCCCGCTCGGACGGTCGGGGGCACCCGCCAGCACCAGCACCACCTGACCGCGCTGCACATGGCCAGCCTTCACCGCCGACTCGACGGCGAACCACACCAGCTCGTCGGTGGAGGTGTAGGTGTCGACAACCATCGGCGTCACACCCCACGACAGCGCCATCGTGCGCACCGTCTGCGGGTCGGGCGACAGCCCGATGAGGGCCGGTGTCGGGCGGAACCGTGCCATCGCCCGCGTGGTGCGACCCGACTTGG
>JBILUM010000152.1:0-6189 GCA_044370995.1 Ilumatobacteraceae bacterium
TCGAGTGAGATGGCGTTCAGGACCGCCGCGTCGCTCGGGTTGAAGGACGCGCTCGCGACGGCAGGCGTGGTGGTGCTCGAGCCCGTGTCGCACGTGCGGGTCACCGTGCCCGCAGCGCATCAGGGCGACGTGATGGGCGACATCACCGCGAAGCGTGGCCGGGTGATGGGCACCGAGGCTGCCGACCACGGCGAGCACGTCATCAGCGCGCACGTCCCCACCCGCGAGATCCTGCGTTACGCCGTCGAGCTGCGCTCGATGACGGGTGGGCGCGGGAGGTTCGACGCGATGCACGACCACTACGACGTGCTCCCGTCGCATCTGGTGGCCTCGGCGGTCGCATCGGCCGCGGCAGACTCCCATCGATGACATCACCCGATCCGACGCCCGCACCCCGCGACCTCCGCGTCGACCGCGACGGCGCGCACCTCGACTTCTCGCGGGACATGAGCTACACCGACTACCTGCACCTCGACGAGGTCCTGTCGGCGCAGCACCCGTTGTCGCCCGATCACAACGAGCTGCTCTTCATCGTGCAGCACCAGACCAGCGAGTTGTGGATGAAGCTGATGCGTCACGAACTCGCCGCGGCCACCGCGGCGTTGGCGAACGACGAGCTTCACCTGACGTTCAAGATGCTCTCGCGGGTGAGCCGGATCATGGAGCAGCTCGTCCACGCGTGGGACGTGCTGGCCACGATGACGCCGCCGGAGTACTCGGCGATCCGCCCGTATCTCGGCAACAGCAGTGGCTTCCAGAGCTGGCAGTACCGCTGCATCGAGTTCGTCGCGGGGAACAAGAGCGAGGTGATGCTGCGCCCGCACGAGCACCGGCCCGATCTGCACGCGATCGTCGCGGACGCGCTGCGCGCCCCGTCGCTGTACGACGAGGCGCTGCGCGCACTCGCACGCCGCGGTCTGCCGGTGCCGGCCGAGGCGCTCGAGCGCGACTGGACCCAGCCCTACGTGGCCGATGAGCGGGTGGAGGCGGCGTGGCTCGAGGTGTACCGCCACCCGGAGCAGCACTGGGACCTCTACCAACTCGGCGAGGAACTCACGGACTTCGAGGACGCGTTCCGGCTGTGGCGGTTCCGTCACGTCACCACCGTGGAGCGCGTCATCGGCTTCCGTCGCGGCACGGGCGGCACGTCGGGGGTGGGCTACCTGCGGGCGATGCTCGACGTGGTGTTGTTCCCCGAGATCTGGACCCTGCGCACCTCGCTCTGAGCCCGAGGGCCAGGAGCTCCCGCGACTGAGTATGTACAGTGCTGTACATGCGGTGCCGCAGATGACGATGTCGACGGGCCGGGTGGTCGTGATCGGGGCCGGTGTCGTCGGTTCGGCGATCGCGCTCGAGCTCGCCCGCCGCGGATGGGACACCACCGTCGTCGATCGCGGACCGGGGCCCGGTCACGGGTCGACCGCCGCCTCGAGCGCTGTGGTGCGGTTCACCTACGGCACCGTCGCCGGCACGGCCATGGCCTACGAGGGTGCGTCGTGGTGGGAGCACTGGGCCGACCACGTCGACCTCCCGACCGGCACGCCGCTCACCTCGTTCGTCCAGTGCGGGATGGTGTTCCTCGACGACCCGAGCAGACTCGCCCGTGCCTCGGCCGAGGTGCTCGCCGAGGTGGGGGTCGCGCACGAGTGGTGGAGCGTCGACGAGCTGCATCGCCGGCTGCCGCACCTGGCGACGGGCTCGTGGTTCCCACCCACGGCCGTCGACGATCCCGCGTTCGCCGAACCGGCGGCCGGGCAGCTCGGGGGCGCGCTGTTCACACCCGAGGCCGGGTACGTGTCCGACCCGCAGCTCGCCGCGCAGAACCTGGCCGACGCGGCCGTGCGCGCCGGCGCCACGGTGCGGGTGCGGGCCGAGGTGGTGGCGGTCGAGCGTGACGATGGCCGGGTGCGCGGTGTGCGCCTGGCCGACGGCACGGTGCTCGCTGCGGACGTGGTCGTGAACGCGGCCGGTCCGCACTCCACGGCCGTCAACCGGCTCGCGGGCGTGCTCGACGACATGACCGTGTCGATGCGCCCGTTGCGCCAGCAGGTGACGCACGTGCGCGTGCCCGACGGGGCGATCGACGCAGTGGCGGGGCATCCGGCCACGGCCGATCTCGACGGCGGCATCTACTTCCGTCCCGATCACCAGGCGCTGCTCGTCGGTGGGGTGGAGGCCGACTGCGATCCGCTCGTGTGGCTCGACGACCCCGACGCGTTCGACGTCGAGCTCGACGTGACCGAGTGGGAGGCCCAGGCGTACCGGCTGGCCCGACGCATCCCGGGACTCGGCGTGCCGCACGATCGGCGTGGGGTGGTGGGCGTGTACGACGTGTCGGACGACTGGATGCCGGTGCTCGACTGCAGCAGCCTCGACGGCTGGTTCATGGCGGTGGGCACGAGCGGCAACCAGTTCAAGAACGGTCCGATCATCGGTCACTGCATGGCGGAGCTGATCGGCGCGGTGAGCGGCGGGCTCGACCACGACCGCGAGCCGTTGGTGGTGCGCGGCCCGTATCGCGATCTCGACATCGACCTCGGCACGTTCTCGCGCCGTCGTGCGGTGACCGACGAGCAGCGGCTGCGGGGCGTGCTCGGCTGACCCGTCGACGGATCAGCGGTCGACGGGCGGCCGCTCGCGCACCCAGCGTTCGAACGCGACCAGCTCGGCCCGTTTCGCCTCGACGCCCGTGAAGATGCGCACATAGGTGGCCACCATCCGCAGGCGCTCGTCCACCGGCTCGTCGACGCCGAGCGCGTACATGCCGATCTGCGAGTGGTACTGCACGCGTGCTCGCACGGTCGCGACGTCGTCGGCGTCGCCGTAGCGGCGATGGAGCTCGGCGATCGCCTCGATGCGGCGAGCGTCGGCACCTTCCAGTCGTCGGCGGACCGCGTCGTCCCGTCGTGACCATTCGCGAACTGCGAACTCCAACCGGTGGTCGAACAGATCGGGGTCGGCCCAGCACTCGAACAGCCCCAGCACCGCCGCGGTGACGGTCGGAGCCGGACGGGCGGCGCGGTCGATGATCGGTGCGAGGTTGTGTGCCTCCCACACGTCGAGCAGCGCGGTCTCGAGGTCGTCGCGTCCCGTGAAGTACCAGTAGAAGCTCGACCGGGCGACGCCGAGTTCCTCGGCGAGCACAGCGACCTTCACCCGTCCGATCCCGGCGTCGACGAGCGCACGGAGCGCGGCCTGCACCCAGTCGTCGCGCGACACGCGGGTCTGGGGGAGATCCTGCGCTCGCGCGGTCACGGGCCGACGTTACCGGTGGTCACGATTCGGGCAGGGTGCCACCGGCCGCGATGCGGCGGGCGACGTGTTCGTCGATGGCGTCGCGCACGGCGTCGTCGAGCGGTGGTTCCTCGTACTCGGCGAGCCAGCGCTGCCACACCCCCGTCGCCCGCGCGCCGGCGTCGAGCGACCCGGCGTCGGTCCATTGCCCGAAGTTCTGGCGGGTGAACACCTCGGGTTCGTAGAACGCGGTCTCGAACCGTGCGAGCGTGTGCGCGGTGCCGAAGAAGTGGCCGCCGGGACCGACGTCGTCGATGGCATCGATCGCGAGTTCGGCGTCGTCGACGACGATCGGCTGCAACGACTCGGCGAGCATCTGCAGCATCTCCACGTCGAGGACGAACTTCTCGAACGACGCGGTGAGGCCGCCCTCCTGCCAGCCGGCCGCATGCAGGACGAGGTTCGCCCCGCCGGTGAGGCAGCCGAACATCGACATCATCGTCTCGTAGCCGGCCTGGGCGTCGGTGGTGTTCGAGGTGCTCGCGCCCTGGGAGCGCCAGGGGACGCCGAGGTGCCGGGCCAGCTGTCCGCTCGCGATCGCGGCGCGGACGGTCTCGGGCGTGCCGAATGCCGGGGCACCCGACTTCATGTCGACGTTGGAGGTGAACGCGCCGTACACCACCGGGGCGCCGGGCCGCACGGCCTGGGCGAGCGCGATCGCGGCGACGGCCTCGATGTGCTGCAGCAGCAACGCACCGGCGAGCGACACCGGTGCCATCGCCCCCGACAGGGTGAACGGGGTCACGATCGTCACCTGGCCGGCGCGGGCGACGTCGATGATGCCGAGACTCATCGGCACGTCGAGCTGGCGGGGCGAGTTCGTGTTGATGTTCGTCCAGCAGTACGGCCGTTCGTGGAACGTCTGCTCGTCGATGCCGTGCTGGAGCCGAACGAGCTCGAACGCATCGGCCACCACGCCGCGGCCGCGTGCGTAGACGAACGGCGCCTTGTCGCTGAGGACGAGCGCGGACCGCATCATCCGCAGATGACGGTGGGCCATCGGCACGTCCTGGGGTTCGACCACCGGGGTGGTGCTGTGCAGCACCTCGCTGCGCTGGGTGAGGCGGACGAAGTCGTCGAGGTCGGCCATCGTGCCGCTGCGCCGGCCGCGGACGTGGTCCGACACGTAGGGCGGTCCGGCGGCCGGGAAGATCATCATCGAGTCGCCGCCGATCTCGACGGAGCGCTCGGGGTTGCGGCAGGTGATCGAGAACGCGGACGGCGCGGTGGCGAGCAGCGATCGGGTGAGTTCGACGTCGAGGCGGACGAGATGGTCGTCGTCGACCCGGGCGCCGGCGGAAGCGAACACCTGGCGGGCCTCGGGGAGCAGCACCCGGATGCCCGAGCGCTGCAGGTAGGCGAGCGCGGTCTCGTGGAGGTGGGCGACCTCGTCGCCGCTCAGCACGGAGGCGGTCGGGAACGGGTTGCGGAGGTGCCGGTAGGTGTCGGTGGTGCGCGTCGCCCGCTCGGGTCGGGGTGAGCGCGCGGTGCGCCGTCGTCCACCTCCTGGTGTGGGAGGCGCCGGGGGAGTGAGGTCGTCGGACATGTCTGTACAGAACTGTACACAGCTGACGGCTTCGCGTCCCAGTGCGCTCGATCGTCGGTGTTCGGGCATCCACCACCCGGAAATGACGATGTGCTAGGCGTCGTCAAGAGACTGCAACACAATCGTCTGATTCGCCTCTCGACCTGTCACAACGACACGGATACGTTGTAGCCCTCCACGACCATGAGGGGCACATGGCCATGACGGACGACAGCGGTGCCGGCGCACGCCGGACGCACGAACAACCAGCGCACGCGTACGACATCGTGATCCGAGCAGGTTCGGTGATCGACGGCACCGGTGCGCCGGCGCGACGGGCCGACGTCGGCATCGTGGGCGACCGCATCGTGGCGATCGACGACCACCTCGTCGGCACTGGTCGGCGCGAGATCGACGCAGCGGGCCGCATCGTCACCCCTGGCTTCGTCGACATCCACACCCATCTCGATGCCCAGCTCGCGTGGGACCCTGTCGCCTCGAGCAGCTGCTACCACGGCATCACGAGCGTGGTGATGGGCAACTGTGGCGTCACGTTCGCACCGTGCAAGCCCGAGGACCGCCAGTACCTCGCCGAGCTGATGGAGAGCGTCGAGGACATCCCGCGCGACGCAATCCTCAACGGCCTGCCCTGGGACTGGGTCACCTACGGCGAGTACCTGGCCAGCATCGACCGCATGCCGAAGGGCGTCAACGTCGGTGGCATGGTGGGTCACTGCGCGCTGCGGCACTATGCGATGGGCGATCGCAGCATGGGGACCGACGCACCGACCGCTGACGATCTCGCGACGATGGCCGACCTGTTGCGCGAGGCCATGGAGGCCGGCGCACTCGGGTTCAGCACCAGCCGCACCTATCTCCACAAGGTGCCCGACGGCCGTCCCGTGCCGGGCACCTACGCCCAGCCCGACGAGCTGTACGTGTTCGCCGACGTCCTCGGCGCGCACGGTGCGGGCGTGTTCGAGTCGGCCAGCCGCATCGGTGAGGGCGAGCGCGACGACGCCGACGTGCCGAAGACTCGGGCCGAGCTGGCATGGATGGGCGAGGTGAGCCGTCGCAGCGGCCGTCCGGTGAGCTTCGGCCTCACCCAGCACGACAGCCGTCCCGACCTGTACGCACGTGTGATCGGGTTCGCCAAGGAGGAGAACGCGGCCGGCGCCGTCGTGCGTCCGCAGACCACGGCGCGCAGTGTGGGCGTGTTGTTCAGCATCGACACCCGCACCGTGTTCGATCGGTCGCCGTCGTGGAAGTCGCTGCGCGAGATGCGCAACGGCAAGAAGATGGTGGCGATCCGCGACGCAGCGTTCAAGGCGACGCTGATCGAAGAGGCGGAGCAGGTGCCACCATCGGTC
>JBILUM010000153.1:0-6179 GCA_044370995.1 Ilumatobacteraceae bacterium
GTAGAGCGCCGCGCCGATCTCGGCGTTCGTCCTGCCGCGGGCGACCTCGGCGAGCACTTCCCGCTCTCGTTCGCTGAGCACGTCGAGCGGCCCGGGCTCGCCTGGTCGTGGCCTGGGGCGTCGCACGAGGTCGGCGATCAGCCGTCGCGTCATCACCGGCGAGATGAGGACATCCCCATCGGCGACGGCGGTGATCGCCTCGAGCAGCAGCCGTGGTGGTGTGTCCTTGAGCAGGAACCCCGAGGCCCCGGCTCGCAGTGCCTCGTAGACGTACTCGTCGAGCGCGAACGTGGTGAGCACGAGGACCTTGGTGGCGCTGAGCCGGTCGTCGCCGCAGATGGCACGTGTGGCGTCGAGCCCGTCCATGCCGGGCATGCGGATGTCCATCAGGACGACGTCAGGCCGCGTGCGCCAGGTCTCGGCGATCGCGGTCGAACCGTCACTCGCCTCGGCGACGACATCGATCCCGGGTTCGTTCCTCAGCAGCGCAGCGAACCCCCTACGCACGAGCTCCTGGTCGTCGACGAGCAGCACGCGGATGTCGCGCCCGGTCATGCTCGGCCTGCTCCCGTGCTGTGATACGGCACGAACGCACGGACCACGAACCCGCCATCCTCCGTCGGGACTGCGTCGACGCTGCCGCCGAGCATCTCTGCTCGCTCCCGCATCGCGACCAGTCCGATGCCGGTGCTCGGTGCGGCCACTCGCATGGACGTCGGGGCATCGTTCGACACTGTGACGTGCACGCCGTCGTCGTCATGGCCGAGATCGACGGTGGTGGGGACCTGGCCGGCGTGGCGCACGACGTTGACGAGGCATTCGTGGACGATGCGATGAACGGTGACCACGGTGCTCTCCGCCACGTCGTCCGGATACGTGCCGTGTTCGGTGATCTCGACCGTGAGATCGCCTCCGGTCGCGTTCGCCACGACGTCGTGCAGGCCGTGCGGGGACGCCGGGACCGGTCGGATCGGGACGGACTCGTCGGCCCGCAGGAGTCCGAGCAGCGAACGCAGTTCGTCGAGTGATCGCCTGCCGGCGTCGTTGATCTCGGCGAGTGCGCGACGGGCGGCGACCGGGTCTCGTTCGAAGATGTGCGCAGCGATGCCGGACTGCACGGTGATCGCCGAGAGTGAATGGGCGACGATGTCGTGCAGGTCGTGGGCGATCCGGAGACGCTCGACGTGCAGCCGCTCGGCGACCTCGCGCTCGACGGCATCAGCTCGGCGGCGGGCGTTGGTCCGACGCGCGTCCGCGGCAGCGATCGGGAGCAGCAGCACCGCCGAGTCGGTCGACCATTCGAGCCAGAACGGTCCATCCCCCACGAGTGCGCCGACTCCGGCGACCGTGACCGCGACGATCCCGGCGAACAGGATCACCAGCCGTTCGTCCTGCTGGCGCACCAAACGGTAGAGCCCGACGGCGAGCAGTGGCCGGAGCGCGACCGGGCTCGATGTGAGGGCGAGGGTGATCACGTCGAGCGCGCCGATCGACACGACGACGATCCGCGGGAACCGACCACCGACGCCGAGCAGCGTCGCCGCCACCAGCGCGATGGCGATCCCTGCGAGGCGCCGGTCGGCCAGGGTGTCCGGGTCGAACACCAGGACCCCGACCGACACGGCCAGTGCGACGATGAGCGCAACGAGGTCGGCGCGGCTCGTGCGGTGTCGTGTCACGCGCGTCATGGCCATGATTGTGGTCGTCGACCGTGAGCGGCGCGTACTCCGCACGGATGTCTCTGCACGCGGGACCTGGAACGCCCAGCCGCTCGGGGGTAGCGCCCTGTCCATCAGCGGTCGCGGCTGATCATCTCGAGCACCGGCACCTTCGAGGCGCGGTGTGCTGGCCACGCCGCAGCGATCACGCCGGCGGCGACGGCAACGACGAGGGTGACGACGAGGCGAGCCCATGGCACCTCCACCGAGGGGAGATCGGTCCCGCCGGCCACCTCGATCAGCGCCCATCCGACACCGATCGCCACGGTGATGCCAACCAGCGCAGCCACGAACGACAGCAGTGCTGCCTCCAGCCGCACGATGCGGCGCAGCTCACGACGGGTGGCACCGACCGCACGCAGCAGCCCGATCTCGCCCGCCCGTTCATTGATCGCCAAGGCGGTCGTGTTCGCCACGCCGAGCAGCGCGATGAAGCCGGCGAGGTAGAGCATGCCGTCGATGAAGTTCCGAAACGCGTCGACCTCGCTGCCGCTGTTCGCGACATGCTCGGCGCTGGTGGCGAGGAACGATCCCGGCGTGGCACGGACCTGCGCGCGGACCGCCTCCTCCGCATCAGCGGTGACGCTGCCCTGGATGTTCACGAAGACCAGGGCGTCGAGCAGCCCGTCGACCGCAGCATCGAGGGTTCGGCGGTCGACGAAGTAGGCGGGAGCGTCGAACCCGCCGGTGCTCCGCTCCACCACGGCCACGATCGGCGCCTCGAGCGTCGATCGTTCGAACTCGACCTTCACCGTGGTCCCGAGCAGGGATGCGTCGGAGCCGACGACAGCGATGCCACCAGAGCTCAGGTCGTCGAGGTCGCCGGCGATCAGGCCCAGGTCGAACAGGCCCGGCAACGTGGATGCGTCGATGCCACCGATCGCCACGGGACTCCCGGCCTCGATCCCCTCGGCGATCGCGAGAGCACCCACGGCCTCGACATCGGGCAGCGACGCGAGTCGGTCGACCAGCGTCGGATCGATCGTCGGGAAGTCGGCCGTTGCCGATGTGATCACCAGATCGGCGCGCAGACCCTGACGGACGTCGGCACCGACCGCGCCGGTCAACGAGCTGGCGACGATCGCGAACAGCGTCACCATCGCCGTGCCGAGCATCAACGCGAGCGCCGTGGATGACGCTCGACGCGGGCTGGCAGCCAGGTTGCCGGTAGCGATCGAACCATGCACGCCTGCGACACGTCGGGCCACGGGGGTACCCCAGCGGGCTGCGGACGTCACGATGGCGGGGCCGCAGAGCACCAAGGCCGGGACGAGCGCAGCGACGAGGCCCAGCCACGCGGTGCTCGTGCGCAACACGGCGGCGACTCCACCGGAAACGGCGACCGCAGCGAGGCCGAGTCCCGTCGCGGTTCGCACACGACTGACCGCACGCTGTTCCGCTGCGCTGTCGCGCAGGGCCTCGATCGGCGGGGTCGCTGCTGCACGCCGCGCCGGGATCCACGCCGACAGCAACGTCGCCCCCACACCGACACACGCTGCTACGGCCACCGACGTCACGGAGACGATCGACGGTCCGGTGATGAGCGTGACCCCGGTGAGTCCCACCAACCAGCGCAGCACGCCGACCCCGGCCAGGCCGCACAGCAGCCCGAGGGTGGTCGCGACCACGCCGATGAAGAGCGCCTCGACGACCACACCTCCGAGCACCTGACGACGCTCGGCCCCGATCGCTCGGAGCAGGCCCGACTCCCGCCGACGGCGTGCGACGGTCAGCGCGAACGTGTTGAAGATGATGGTCACGCCGATGAGGACCGCGACCACGGCGAAGGCGAGCAGGAACACGGTCAGGAACTGCAGCGGCGACGTCGCCGCATCCTGCATCGACGCGACGTGGTCCGCGCCGCTCGTCACCTCCGCATCGGGGAACGCCGCCAGACGGCCCAGCACCTCGGCGGCATCAGCACCGTCAGCGATGCGGACGAGCACCTCCGTGGGCGCTGCCGCGTCCAGCCAGCCGGGCACAGCGACATCGGGGACCAGAACGGTTCGCTGCAGCGGCGCTGCATCCGCCGAAGCGAACGTTGCGATACCGGCGATGGTCGCGTCGTGCATGCCCGTCGCGGTGAGCACCTGGACCGTGTCGCCGAGGGTGACGCCAGCGTCCTCGGCGACCGCTCGATCGATCACGATCTCCCCGGGGACTGTCGGTGGCCGACCGCTGGTCAGCCGGAACGGGTTGAGCGCGGGATCCACGATCCAGTTGCGCCCGACGTCACTCGCGGTGCCCGTGCCCACCGACGAGCCGTCGACGACCAGCTTCGCGAAGCCCACCCACTGAGGCGCCGCGCCGGCGACACCGTCGACGGCTGCCACCCGCTCCGTGATGTCGGCCGCCAGCGATCGTCGAACGGACCCGCCCAGCTCGCCCGGTCCGCCGTCGGACTCGCCGAGGACGATGCCCTGGACAACGGCATCAGTCCCGGCGAGCGCTTCGGCGATGTCGTCGGCCGCTCGGCCGCGCATCGAGTCGGACAGCACCAGCGTGGCCACGAGGAACGCGACCGACAGCGTGATCGCCGTCCCCGTCAAGACGAACCGTCCCCGGCTCGCGATCACACTTCGAACAGCACTCCGGAACATCTCGGTCACCGCCCCAGTCGCTTCATGACGTCGAGCACGGCGTCGGCCGATGGGCGATCCACGACCTCGTGGACACGGCCGTCGACGACGAACACCACGTGATCCGCCCAGGCGGCAGCGTTCGGATCGTGCGTCACCATCACGATCGACTGGCGATGCTGGTCGACCGCGGCCCGCAGGAATCCGAGGATCTCCTGCCCTGTGTGGGTGTCCAGATTGCCGGTGGGCTCGTCGGCGAACACGACCTGCGGGCGGGTCACCAGCGCCCGGGCGACGGCGACTCGCTGCTGCTGGCCGCCCGACAACTCGGCCGGGCGATGGTGCAGGCGGTCGCCGAGGCGCAGCATCGACACCACCTGATCGAGCACTGCGGCATCCGGCCGATGGCCCGACAACGTCGACGGCAGACAGATGTTCTCCACCGCCGTCAGCGTCGGAACCAGGTTGAACGCCTGGAACACGAACCCGATCCGCTCGCGGCGCAGCAACGTCAACTCGCGGTCGTCGAGCGACGACAGATCGGTGTTGCCGACGAACGCATGGCCGGATGACAGCTGGTCGAGGCCGGCTGCACAGTGCATCATCGTCGACTTGCCCGAGCCGGACGGTCCCATCACCGCCGTGAATCGCCCGGCGGGGAATGCGATGGTCACGTCGTCGAGCGCCACGACGGCCGCCTGGCCGCTGCCGTACCGCTTGACGGCCCCGACCAACGTGGCGGCAGCGGCATCGCCGGCGCCTGACGGGGATGAACTCGCGAGCCGATCGACGAGTGTGGAATCTGGACGTGCGTGCATGAGGCCTCCAATGGGTGGTCGATGCTGTCCACCATGACGCCAGCCGATCCCGTCAGCATCCGGCCCCGGGAGGCGGCGCATACGCCCACGGGAGTACCCGTCGGATGCGGCCGCGTCAGCACGATCGCGGTGATCTGGGCGACTCCGCAGTGTGATCGGCCAGAGCTTCATTCGAGACCTCGTCGGCCCGGTCGCCAGTAGGCACGAGTGCTGATGTGCGTTCTCGCACGTCCCGCTCCGCGCGCGGCGCTCTTGGCCATGGCGGTCAGGCCGTGCTCCCCGATGGCCAGGAGCCGGGCGTTGTCGTCATCGGTCCCGGCGTGCTCGGAGACCAGGCGGGCGACGTCGTCGAGGTGGCGAAGAACAGCGAACTCGCCGGTCGGATCGCCGAGACAGGACCTGACGACCGACGAGTCGATGGAGCGGTTCTCGGAGAACACCGCAACGGTGATCTGTTCCGCGCGGCCGTTTCGGCTCGCCTCGTTGGTCAGCGCCGCGAGCGTCGCCAGCCCGGTGACGTCAGAGACCACGAGCAGCGGGCCCTCGCCGACCGGTGGCAGCACAGCGCCTTCCGGTCCCCGAATGGTCACGGCATCTCCGGGTCTGACCGAGTCGATGAAGGCGGCCGCAGCCCCACCCGGGTTGTGTTGGATGAGGAGTCTGAACCGGTGCCCGTCGGACTCGGCGACCGTGTAGCGCCTCCACTCCCCCGTGGGTCCGGGTCCGCGGCCTGCAACCCGCACCGCGACCACATCGCCGGGTTGGAGCGGTGTCTGGCTGGTACACCAGACCTCGACGAGTGCTCCGGCGAGGTCGGTCCGGCTGACGAAGGTTGCTTGGCGGGGGATGAGCTTGGCGCGCACTCGTCGGCCGAGCGTGGTCATGGCTGCCGGTGAGAGCCGGACGACTCGATGCCGTCGTCGACAGCGAGGCTCACGCTGGCGAGGATGGCTCGTTCCATCACGGTCGATCCTTGGTTTCTGCGGTCGCGTGGAACCGGTCGAGCACGGCTGCGATGATCGTGGAGTCGACTCGGGCGGTCACAGGGCGTCGACCGCGTAGTG
>JBILUM010000557.1:0-2805 GCA_044370995.1 Ilumatobacteraceae bacterium
GTCACGGATCCAGTATTGCCGAACTACCGTCGAGACGATGAGCGGCGACACCTACTCCACCACACTCACCGCCGACGGGCGCACCCTCGCCTGGTGCGAGTACGGCGACCCCGCCGCGCCTCCGGTATTCCTGTTCCGCGGCGCGCAAGGCCCGCGCCTCGACCGTGATCCGTTCGTCGCGCTCGCCGCGCTCGGGGCGCTCGTCGAGCACACGGCGGACTGACTCGGTGCGCGTCCACTACAGCCCGCTCTACTGCGACACCGAGGTCGCCTTCGACACCACCCGCAAGGCACAGGCGATCGCCGCATCGCTGACGCAGCAACCGATCAGACGCGCTCGCCTCGTGATGCCCGAATCGGCGACCCGCGAGCACCTCACGAGCGTGCACGCGCCCGACTACATCGACGCCGTGCTCACCGGTTCACCACATGATCTCGCGGTCAGCAACGACCTCCCCGGCTGGGACGAAGGCCTCGCCCGAGCGGTGTGCGCGAGCACCGGCGGCGTGATCGCCGCGGCGCTGCACGCGCTCGAACACCGCACCGTCTCCGGCTCGTTGTCGAGCGGACTGCACCACGCCCGGTACGCATCGGGCTGGGGCTACTGCACGGTCAACGGGCTCGCCATCGCCGCCCGGGCGGCGCTCGACGCCGGCGCGCGACGCGTGCTCGTCCTCGACCTCGACGCCCACTGCGGCGGCGGCACCGCCGACCTCATCCACGGCCACGACGGACGCGACGGACACCGCCGCCACCGCGGCCTCGATGGTGTGGAGCAGGTCGACGTGTCGGTCGACCCGTTCGACTACTACGGGCCGCACGAACGCACGCGCCTGCTGCTCACCGACGGGCCGCGATACCTGCACACGGTGCAGGCCGCGCTCGACGGCATCGACGACCCGGCGTCGATCGATCTCGTGCTCTACAACGCGGGGATGGACCCGCACGAGAAGTGCGAGGGCGGCGTCGCCGGCATCAGCGCGCTCACGCTCGACCGCCGGGAGCGCACCGTGTTCAGCTGGTTCGCGAAGCACCGTCTGCCGGTCGCCTGGGTGCTCGCCGGCGGCTACACGAACCAGCTGTCGATGGGCGATCTCGTGAACCTCCATCGCCTCACCATCGGTGCCGCAGCACGCAGCCTGGGCGCCTCGAGCTGACCTGAACTCCGAGTTCGAGCTCGACGACGACGGGGACGGACCCGGCTGCGAACCGGGTGACGACACCTCGACGGCCTGAACCGGAGGAGTCGAGCAGGAGCGCAGGAGCGGAGGGGACGTCCACCCGAGGGGCGGTGACAGGATCCACCACAATCCTGTCACCAACCCGCTCCTTGGGGGAGTCCGTGGCACCGGACGATTCCGCCGAACGTCCGGCGCCACGGAGCACATGATGCGCGATCACCACCGATGACGCCATAGGCCATCAGGCCCACTTCCCGTCGGGTCGCCGGCCCCGACAGGGATGGCGGACAGGGATGGCGGTGGCGACAGGGATGCCGCCATGGGCCATCGGGACCACTTCTCGATCCGGCCGCTCGCACACGGCCTCGTCACCAGGGCCGACGCGGCGATGGGTCGGACAGCCCATTGAGGCACCGCAGCGGGTCTGGTCGGGTGGCCACCATGAGATCAGCACCCACCCGCACCGTCGTCACGGCACTCGCCGTGTCGATGCTCGCGTCGGTCGTCGCGTTCGTTGCGCCGACCCAGGCCGCACCTGCGACGACGGCGACCGTTGCCGACACCCCACGCGGCTGGGACGCCGCCGATCTCGCCGTGGCGCAGGCGGCGCTCCTCGATGCTCGGGGCGCAGCACCGACACGGGCCGAGCTCGTCACGTCCAACCGTCGGATCGAGACGATCGTCGGACTCAGCGACGTCATCGGGGACACCACCGACCCGCGAGCCGACATCCTCTCGGCCGGTGCCAACTCGACGGCTGACGGCATGACCGCCTTCGTGACGACGGTGCGTCAGTACGAGTCGCCCTACAGCGCGAACTGGAACATCGGCGCGACGGCGAGCATCTGGAGCGTCGACGTGAACTTCGACCAGCTGCCCGACTTCGATGCGGTCTTCATGACGATCGAAGGCGTCCCGATGGGCGGTGTCTTCGACGGAGCGGACAACCTCCGCTGTCTTGCCGACATCGCCTGGGACTCGGTGAACCGCTGGTACGGCATCGTGTTCCCGACTGCCTGCATGGGCATCGGCTCGGCCTATCAGTGGTACGCCCGGATGCTCTACGAGAACGTCTCGACCGGCATCCAGCACTGGGACGACGCGCCGGACACGACCTGGTCGCCCGTCACGCCGAACGACGCAGCCAGCTCACCGCCGCCGACGCCGCCGACGCCGCCCACCCCACCCACCCCGCCCACTCCGCCGCCGTCGAGCGGCGCGTGCACGCCGGGCAGCCCGGCCGCGGCCGGCGCGCCCGTCGACGGGTTCACCTCCCTGCAGCCCGCCCGACTCCTCGACACCCGCACGGGCATGTCGACCATCGACTGCCAGTTCGCCGGTATCGGCGCTCGCGCCGCCGGCTCGACGATCGAGCTGCCGGTCGCCGGTCGCGGCGGCGCCCCCTACGGCGCGCAGGCCGCCGTGCTCAATGTGACCGTCACCGACGCCAGTGCGGCGGGCTTCGTCACGGTCTATCCGTGCGGCACCGCACGCCCCGTGGCCTCGAGCCTGAACTACACCGCCGGCGCCACCGTCGCCAACGCCGTGTTCGCCGCGATCGGTGTCACCGGGTCGGTGTGCATCTACACGATGGCGAACGCCCACGTGATCGTCGACATCAACG
>JBILUM010000610.1:0-2580 GCA_044370995.1 Ilumatobacteraceae bacterium
AACGGCTCGTACCTCACGACCTCGACCTTCCACTCGATGAACCCCACCCGGGTGTTCGACAGCCGTGAGCGCGGCCCCGTCCTCGCGGCCGGCACCGTCACCCGGGTATCGGTCGGCACGGGCGGAGCGCCGGTCGACGCCTCGGCGGCGGTTCTCAACGTCACCGTCACCAGCGGCGGCGGCGCCGGGTTCGTGACGGTGTTCCCGTGCGGCTTCCCGATGCCGCTCGCCTCCAACCTCAACTTCACCACCGGCTCCACCGTGCCCAACGCGGTCGTGTCGATGGTCGGTCTCGGCGGCGAGGTCTGCCTCTTCAACTCCGCACCCACCCATCTCGTGGTCGACCTCAACGGCTACTACGAGGCGTCCTCGGGCTTCGTGTCGGTGGTGCCGGGTCGTGTGCTCGACACCCGGCCGGGCGCGATGACCGTCGACACCATCGGCTCCAACGGCGGGCTCCGGTCGCCGGGGTCGGTCACCGAGGTCGTCGTCGCAGGACGCGGTGGTGTGCCGGCGCACGCCTCGGCCGTCGTGTTGAACGTGACGGTGACCGAGGCGCAGGCCGCCGGCTTCGTGACGGTGTTCCCCTGTGGCACCGCCCGACCGAACGCCTCGAACATCAACACGCCGGCCGGTGCCACGGTGCCGAACGCCGTCGTCGCCCAGGTGGGCGTCGGTGGCAAGGTGTGCGTGTTCACCATGAGTGCAGCGCACCTGATCGTGGACGTCAACGGGTTCTATCCCGGCGTGTAGCGGTCGATCTCCGCCGGTCCCGCCGGCTCCGACCGGCTCCGCCGGATCATCGCCAGGGTCTCCCTGATGGCCGCCACCCTGTGCGGCGGCCATCGGCGCGTCCCGGGGGCTGTTCTCAGATCGACCCTCCGACGCGGTCAACGGTCGGTCAACGCAGTGTCATGGAACCGCAATGGAACATGGTGAATCGACAGCCAATTCATGCCGTTGAGCGGGGATGTGACGCATGTCGGGGACAGAACGTCACGGAACCGCAAAACATGCCACCACTTCCGCGGGCGGGTGCATTACCGTTTTCCGTGTCCCACGCAACGTGGGACTCACCCCTCCGCCGGTCTGGGCAGGCAACGGCGGCGAGGTGGCGGGGCGGGGTTCGACTGGAGATCGGCATGTTGGGTGCAGTGGTGCAGGAGCTGGGAGGGTGGTGGAGCGGCGTGCTCCATCCCTTCGACAGCAACCACCTCGTGCTCATGCTCATCGTCGGGGTCCTCGCCGGCATCGCCACGACCCAGGGTCGCGAGCCGTGGATCGGACCCTTCGCCTATCTCGTGGGAACCTTCGTCGGCATCGTCGCCGCGGCCGCCGGTCTCGAGATGCCGTTCCTCGACGGGGCGATCATCGCCGGCCTCGTCATCGGTGTCGCGCTCATGTTCACCCCGCCGCCGCGCATCAGCGCGGCGCTCCCGCTCGTCGCCGTCCTCGGCGGTGCGCTCCACGGGCTGTCGTACCGTCACGACGACACGTCGGGCGCCAGCACCGAACCCGTGCGCTACGTGCTCGGGTTCGTGTTCACCACGGTGCTGCTGCAGGCCTTCGGTGCGATCACGGGCTCGTCGATCGGCCGCTCGGTCGTTGCCCGACGCACCGTCGCGGTGTGCGCCGCCGCGGCCACCGTCGTCGTCCTCGCCGTCTGACCTGCGCCGTCCGACCCGCGGTCGCGCTCGGCGCTCTCGGGTGCTCGCCGATGTGACCGGGTCGATTTTCTCGATGACCGTCATCCGGACGTCGTGCCGTCGACGTACTCCTCCCGTTCCACGTATCGCACCTCGGCGATCGTGACCGTCAAGGAGCCCCACATGAAGCGTCGTCTCATCACCGCAGCCGTCACGATGTCGGCCGTGTTCGCCCTCTCCGCCGGCGGTACCGCCAGCGCCGACGCGACCGACACGATCGTCGAAAATGCGAGCGCGGACGAGCAGTTCTCCACGCTCGTCGCCGCGCTCACCGCCGCCGATCTCACCGGTCCGTTCGACGCCTGCGACGACGACAAGACGACCGTCTTCGCCCCCACCAACGATGCGTTCGAGGCCGCCTTCGCCGCCCTCGGCGTGACCGCCGAGCAGGTGCTCGCGGACAAGGAACTCCTCACCACGATCCTCACCTACCACGTCGTCGCCGGCGAGGTGCCCGCCGCCACCGTCGTCACCCTCGACAAGGCCACGACCCTGCAGGGCGAGGACGTGACGATCAGCGTCGAGGGCAGCTCGGTGAAGCTCAACGACACCGTCAACGTCGTCGCCACCGACGTCGCCAACTGCAACGGCATCATCCATGTCATCGACGGTGTGCTCCTGCCGCCGAGCGTCGTCGCCAGCCTGGCTGCCGAGACGACCGCGATGCCGAACACCGGTGCCGACTCGGGCACCCTCGCCCTCTTCGCTGCCGGCCTCGTCGGCGCCGGTGCGATCAGCCTCTTCGGTGCCCGTCGTCGCACCGCCCGCGTGAAGGCCTGACCCACGTTCTCCGGCCGTCGCCCCCCACGGCGGCCGGCAGTAGTCGCCTGCGGCCAAACGTAGGAAGCCGGCGCCCCACGTCCTCTCGGACGTG
>JBILUM010000227.1:0-5169 GCA_044370995.1 Ilumatobacteraceae bacterium
GTCGGTGACCGCGACGCCGGTGCCCTGCAGGCCCAGGTGATCGGCGAAGGGACGACGGCCCACGCTCACGACGACGGCGTCGACGTCGAGCGACTCGCCGTCGTCACCGAAGTGCACGCGGGTGCCACCGAAGCCGTTGGGCGTGTGACCCGAGACCTTGACGCCGGTCTTGATGTCGATGCCCTTCTTCTTGAACGAGCGCACCACGACGTTGGCGAGGTCGGCGTCGAGTCCGGGCAGGATCTTCGGCAGGCCCTCGAGGATGGTGACCTGGGCGCCGAGGTCGGCGAAGGTGCTGGCGAACTCGCAGCCGATGGCGCCGCCACCGATGACGATGAGGCGCTTGGGCACCTCGTTCAGCATCAGCACCTCGTCGCTCGTCATGATCGGCCCGCCCACCTCGAAGCCGGGGATGGTGCGGGGCACGCTGCCGGCGGCGAGGAGCACGTTGGTGCCCGTGATGGTGGTGGTGCCGCCGTCGTTGAGGGCGACGGTGACCGTCTTGTTCGGGCCGAGCGTGCCGGTGCCGTTCAGGATCGTGATCTTCTTCGACTTCATGAAGCCCGTGAGGCTCTTGACGATGCCGTCGACGATCTTCTGCTTGCGCGCCTGCGAGGTCGCGAAATTGACCACCGGGGCGCTCGACTCGATGCCGAAGTCGCCGGCGTGGGCGACGTGGCGCTGGACCGCTGCGGTCTCGAGGTACGCCTTCGCGGGGATGCAGCCACGGTTGAGGCAGGTGCCGCCGATCTCGCCCTTTTCGACCACGGCGACGTTGAGGCCTGCCGAGGTGGCGTACAGCGCGGCGCCGTAGCCACCGGGGCCGCCGCCGATGACCACCAGATCGAACTGATCGGACGTCGTTGCGGCAGAGTCCATTGCGTTGCTCCTCGAGTGGCGTGCTGGGGCGGAGATGGGGGGCAAACGGTAGCGCCCGAATCGTCGGGTCACGTCCTTACCGCCCGGTAAGGACCGGTGAGGACCGGGCGTCGGCCGGTCCGGTCAGGGTCGACGGGCGCGCAGGTGGGTGGGCCGGTGTTCGCCGGTGGCGAGGACGACCAGCATCGCCGACCAGATCTCGATGTTGTGGTCGACGAACTCGCGACCGAAGCGGTCGACGGCCGGGGCGTACCAGGGACCCGACATCTGCTCGTGCTCGTGCCGGGCGACGTCGAGGTACCACTCGTGGCGGCTCGTGATCGTGACGTCGACGAACCCGGCGACCTCCAGCGCGTCCCGGTACCGCGACGGCGACGCCATGCCGAAGTCGAGCCCTTCGGCGGCCAGGTAGTCCCGCATCGCCGGCGACGGCGTGTCGTCGTGGCCGATCAGCCAGTCGGAGGCGGCGAAGCAGCCGCCCGGGCGGAGCACGCGGAACACGTCGGCGGCGAGTGCGTGCTTGTCGGGGATGTGCACGATCGAGTCCTTCGAGAACACCACGTCGAACGAGCCGTCGTCGAACGCGAGCGGCCCGGGTGCCACCTGCACGAAGGTGAGGCGATCGCCGAGGCCTTCTCGCTCGGCGCGCTCGCGGGCTGTGCGGACCACGGTCGCCTCGACGTCGATCCCCGTGACATGGGCGACGCGGTGCGCCCGGACGAGATGCCGGTCGACCCCGCCGACACCGCAGCCGATGTCGAGCACGCGTGTGCCCTCGAGTGCGAGCCCGGCCACGACCCGGTCGACCTCGTCGGGACCGCCCGGCGACAGGAAGCCCTCACCCCACACCAGCTCGAGCATGCCGATGAGATCGTCGTGGTAGAGCTCGTCACCCGCCGATCCCTGGGGACCGGCGGAGCCCTGGGGGACCTCGGGGCCGCTCATCGCAATGCCCACCGGTGCCGATCCTCGCCGCGGCGCACCAGCAGCACTCGGATGTCGTTGTCGACCTGGCTGGTCCCGAACACCAGATCGCAGGTCTGTTCGGCCACGGTGAACGCGGCGCACGACCCGTCGCCGGCCTGGTCGGCGGTGAGGGGTTCGATGAGGTCCTCGGCGACGATCAGGCGGAAGTCGTCGAGCCCGGCGGGGTCGTCGACGCCGGACAGGCGCACCGTGACGCGCATCAGACCGTCGGCCTCCTCGGCCGCCAGGACCGTCACGTCGAGGTCGCCAGCGCGGGCCGATGCACCGATCGGCAGATCGGCCTCGGTGCCCTCGGACTCGCCGGCGAACCGCCACAACTGGACCCCGCCGGCGACGAGGATGACGAGGCCGCACGCGACGGCGAGCAGGAGCAGGGTGCGTGTCCGCATGGCGTGCTCAGACTAGGGCCGGTACGCTCCGCGCATGGCCTCCCGCCGGCGACTGCCGAGCCTCCTCGCACCCGTCGCGGTCGCGGCGCTCGCGCTGCTGTCCACCTCGTGCGGTGCCGACGGCACCGATGCCTCACCCGCCTCCCCCATCGCCACGGACGCCACCACCGCCGGCACCGCCGGCACCGCCGGCACCGCTGCCACCGCCGGCACCGCCGGCACCGCTGCCGCGGGCGGAACGACAGCCGGGACGACGGGGCAGAGCGCCACGACGGTCGCCACCGATCCGGCCGGCGCCGCACCGGCAGCACTGCAATTCCAGGCACCCCTCGTCGGCGGCGGGAACTTCGAGGGCAGCGAGTACGGCGAGCGGCCGGTGGCGTTCTGGTTCTGGGCGCCCACTTGAAGCACCTGCAACCGTGAAGCCCCCTCGGTCGAGGCGGCCAGCAAGGCCTGGAGTGGCAAGGTCGACTTCGTCGGCGTGGCGTGGTTCGGCGACGACGACTCGTTCCAGGGGTTCATCGACGAGCACGGGCTCACCTTCCCGCAGATCAGCGACGACCCGGGCGACGTGTTCACGAGGTTCGAGGTGCCGGGGCAGCCGGCGCTCGTGGTGGTCGACACCGACGGTCAGGTGCAACAGCTCCTCGGCGCGGTCGACGAAGCACTGCTCGACGACATCCTCGGCGATGTGACGAGCTGAGCCGACCCGGGGCCGCTGTGCCCCGGATCGCGCTCGGATCGATCCGCTCGTCGACCCCTCAGAGCGAGTCGCGCACCTTTGCGGTGCACTCGTAGAAGCGGTCGTTGTAGTCCTCTTCGTAGGTGGTGTACCAGTTCTTGCCCTCGAGGCACTGTGGCGCCAGCAACTCGCTCGCCACCTCCCATGCTTCGGCCCGACCCGACGCCACGATGTCGAGGAAGCACGGCGATGCGGCCTCCACGAGCGCCACGAACTCGGCGTCGCTCATCGAGTAGATGTCGCTCCAGTACGCCTCGGCCACGCCGCACTCGGTGAACCGGAAGTGCGGCGACACGAACGCCGGGTCGATCGTGCCGGCGGCGACGCCTGCATTGAGGCACGCGACGCCCGCGGCCGCGTCGAGCTCGCCGAAGCACGCCGAGTACGCGTCCATCGACGCGTCCCCGCTGGAGTCGTCGCCGGGATCCATCGGCAGGTCGAGCGAGTCGGAGAACGGGTCGCCGAAGTCGTCGACCAGGCTGTCGACGAAGTCGCTGCCGGCGTCGACGATGTCGCGCAGTTCGTCGGCGTCGAGCGCTCCGAGCAGGTCGTTGAAGATGTCGAAGTAGGAACGGATCGGGCTGACGTACCAGGCGCCGTCCACCTCGTGCACGGCCACGCCGCCCGGCTCGTAGTCGGCGAACGCCTCGTCGAGCACCTCGAACAGGCGGATGGCCGCCTCGTCGTCACCGATGCCCATGCCCTCGAACACCGAGTCGGTGGCGTCGTCGGTGCACCAGGAGACCTCTTCCGTCTGGCCGTCGAGATCGGCGGTGGCCGTGACGCACCCGTCGGCCAGTTCGGCGCGGATCGTGCCGAGGTCGGCGATCGTGGCGTCGAACGTGAGCGCATCGACCGCCACCGAGCGGCGGCTGCCCTCGCCGGTGACCGTGTAGGCCGTGTCGCTGATCGACCAGTCGATGCCGGCATCGTCGAGCTCGGACTGCGCCTCGTCGAGGAACAGCGGCGCGTAGCGTTGCATGGCCTCGGCCTCGCTCGGGTCGAGCGTCGCGATCATGCCTTCGAGGTCGAGGGTGCTCACCGCGTCGAACAACTGGTCGAGCGCACCCTCGGGGCTGTCGGCGCCGGCCGGCTCCACACCCGTCTCGGGGATGTCGTCGCTGCTCGCGTCGGTCCGCGCCTGCTCGGCGACGGAGTAGAACGCGCTGAGGTACCAGCGGCCGTCGCGCTCGACCACGGTGAGCCGGGTGTCCTCGAACTCCGAGCTCTCCGGCTCGGTGTCCATGTCGGGCCGCTCGCCGTCGAACAGTTCGTCGATGAGCAGGTCGCCGAGCGGGACTGCGTCGCCGTCGACGGAGACGGTGGACGAACCGCTGAGGTAGATGTTGCTGATGTCGGCGACGTTGGTCGGTTCCTCGCGCACGGTGACGTCGGTGAACTGGATGTCGAGGCCGCCGATCTTCGACAGGTCGGCGTCGGGGGACAGGATCTCGAGCCGGCTGAGGTGATCGACGTACTCGATCATCGGCTCGCGGAACGTGTCGCGCTCGCCCGGCAGCAGCAGATCGATGACGCCGAGGAAGTCCTCGTTGTCGAGCGCGGTCGTGAGCGAGGTACCGACGTCGGACGGCGACGCAGCGCCGCCGTCGCTGTCGTTGCCGGTGATCTTCACGACCGCGAACGCGCCGGCGGCGACGAGGGCGGTGACGCCGACGATCGCGCCGATCACGGTGGCCTTGCCCCGGGCGCGACCCTCGCTCGGACCGTCGCCGCCACCCACGGTCACCTCGGCAGCGGGCACGTCGGGGCCGGGCAGGCGGGTCGGCGTCCCCAACGGCATCGTCGGCGCCGTGGCCGATGGCGAGCCGGCGGGCGGCAGCGTCCGACCGATGAACGGCGGCTCCATCGGCTGGGGCGCGCCAGTTGGCGCGGTTGGCAGGGTTGGTGCAGCTGGTGTGGCAGGTGCGGCAGGAACACCGGCCGGCGCAGTGGGCGGTGCCCACGGGTTGGCCGGCTCCTCGTGCTCGTCGTGCGGTCCGTTCATGTGCTGACACTACTTTCCGGCTCGGTGCGGCCTGCGACACCCATGGCCCCACCCGCCTCGTGCGAGGGGTGACCGAGAGGTATCGGCCGATCGGTCGTCCCACCTGAGCGCGAGTATGGCCCGACCGTTCTCCCTGCCGTGCGCCTGGAACTGCCGGCGGTGACCGG
>JBILUM010000154.1:0-6152 GCA_044370995.1 Ilumatobacteraceae bacterium
CGACGACCCCGAACTCGCCGCCGCACTCGACCTGCACCTGCCCGACATCCCCACCGATGCCGGTTTCGTCCGCGAGGGCAGCCACAGCGTCGCCGAGATCAAGGACGACCTCCGTGCCCGCAACGCGTTCGTCGCCCAGCGACTCGTCGACATCACCGGGATGGGTCACGGCAAGGTGAACGCCGAGATGAACCGGCTCGCCGGCGTCGCGAAGGTGAGCGCCGCCACCACCGAGCAGCTCGAACGCCGGCTCCGCTACGCCGAATCGTGGCTGCGCCGGGCACGCGGTCGCTGACCCGGAGTAGCCTGCCGTCATGCCTGCGGTTGGAGAGCACCATCCGGCCTTCGAGGAGTACTGCGAGTGCATCTTCGAGCTCGCAGAAGACGACGTCGACGTCATCCAGGCGCGCATCGCCGAGCGGCTGCAGGTGAGCCGCCCCGCCGTCAGCGAGATGATCCGCCGCCTCGAGGCCGAGGGCCTCGTCACCATGGTCGACGGCATCGCCCTCACCATCACCGGCATGGAACTCGCCCAGCGGGTGGTGCGCCGCCACCGCCTGGCCGAGCGTTTCCTCACCGACCTGCTCGGCCTGTCGTGGGCCGAGGCGCACCACGAGGCGGGCAAGTGGGAGCACATCATGAGCGACGCCGTGGAGACGGCGATGGACCGGGTGCTCGGCAGCCCCACCACCTGCCCGCACGGCAACCCGATCCCCGGCTCGTCCTACGCGGCACCCGATTCGACCCCGCTCGCCACGCTCAGCGTCGGCCAGCGGTTCACCGTGAACCGGATCCCCGAGGAGCTCGAGTTCACGCCGGGCCTGCTCGACTTCCTCGAGGAGTCGAACATCCTCCCGGGCCACAGCGGCGTGCTCACCGCAGCGTCACCCGACGGCACGGTCACCGTCGAGATCGATGGCCGCCACGTGGGCGTCGGCGCGTTCGCCAGCGCCCGCATCCTCGTGATGGCCTGACGCATCTCGCTGCCTGGTTGCGGCCCGCCGGTGTGATCTTCGACCCGCGCGTTGACGCGATCCCCCCGTGCCGGGAAGGATCCTCCACCGTGTCCCTCCACCCCCGTCGGCGCGCCGCCCTCGCCGCCCTTCCCGTCTCGCTCCTGCTCGTCACGGTGACGCTGCTGGCCACCGGCTGCGCATCCACCACCTACGACGAGACCCTCGCCGCGTCCGCAACGACCGCCGTGGCGACCACGACCACCGTGCCCACCGGCAGCGCGACCGAACTGCTGCCGCGCCTGCGCGACGAGGCCGCATCGCTGTCGGGCATCATGATGGACGAGGGCGACGCCGACGCGGTCGCCGAGCGCATCGTCGCGCTGTGGGAGGCCGTCGGTCAGGAGGTGGGGCGCACCCGGCCCGACCTCGTCGCCTCCTTCGACGACAACATCGCCCTCGTGCTGAAGGCCGTGCAGTTCTCGCGGGCTGCCGACGCCGACAAGGCCTCGAAGAACTTCGACGCGCTCGTCGACGCCTTCCTCGACAGCTGACCGCGACTCGACAGCTGACCGCGACTCGACAGCTGACCGCGACTCGATGACCCGACGACGGTCAGCGCATCGCGTCGGGCAGGGGCTCGGCGTGCACGATGCTCAACCGGCGGGTGCTGCGCGTGAGCGCCACGTAGAGGGCTCGCAGCCCCTGCTGCTCCGCGGCCACGATCGCGGCCGGCTCGACCACCACGACGCCGTCGAGCTCGAGGCCCTTCACGACGCTGACCGGCACGACGGTGATGGCTGCGCTCAGGCCGCTGCGAGTGGCCCGACCGTGCTCGATGCCGGCATCGGTGAGCGCCTGCGACACCTGGTCGACCATCGCGTCGGCCGCGACCACGGCGATGCTGCCACCGGGCATCGCCTGGGCGAGCGCTGCGGTCGCCGAGGCCACGTCGGCGAAGAGCTGTCGCGGTGACGACGACTCGACGTACTCCGGCCGCTCGTCGCCGGCACGCACGCTGATCGGCGCCCGCAGTGTCGGCGTGGCCGCCATCATCACCCGGTTGGCCAACTCCATGATCCGGTCGGGGATGCGGTAGCCGACGCTGAGGCCGATGACCCTCGACGGCTTGTTGTCGGGCAGGTGGGTCAGGATGTCGTCCCAGTCGTCCGGCGCGAGGGCACCCGTGGCCTGGGCGATGTCGCCGACGACGGTCATGCTGCCGTTGAGCGACCGGCGCGACGCCATGCGCAACTGCATCGGGGTGAGGTCCTGCACCTCGTCGATCACGATGTGACCGTACGTGCGGATCTCCTCGTCCTCGGCCGGCTGACCCTTGCGGGCAGGACGCGGCCCGAGGTAGTTGCGGGCCTCGTCGAGCAGGGCGACGTCGTTGTCGGTCCAACGCATCTGGCCGACCTCGGCAGCTCGTGGCCGGTGCAGCGACAGGTACTCGGCCTCGGAGAGGAACTTCTCGGCGGCGAGCTTCAGCAACGCCTTCGAGCCGAACAGGTCGTGGAGCAGTTCGGCCGGTGACAGCACCGGCCACATCCGCTCGAGCGCGATGCGCACCTCGGGGTACGAGCGGATGACGTCGCGCACCTCGGACCCGTGCAGATCGCCCTCGCGCCAGGTGGCGGCCATGGCCGACCAGATCTCGCCCTCCACCCACTTGCGGGCCGCGTTGTGCCGCCGGAAGCGACGCTGTGCGTTGCGGACGATGCGCACGCTCTCCTCGGCGCGGAGCCTGAGGAAGCCGGTGCGGAAGGGCACCACGAGGTCGTCGCGCAGACCGCGCTCGCGGTCGGTGACGGCCTTGTCGATGACATCGGCCATGCGCAGGTCGCCCTTCACCGTCGCGGTGAGCGGACCATCGGCGGGATCGACGCCGTAGCGGGCCCATTCGACGTCCTGCACGAGGTCGTTGAGCACGACCTGGTCGACACCGGCCTCGCCGAGCGACGGCAGCACGCGCTCGATGTAGCGCAGGAACACCCGGTTGGGCCCGATGACGAGCACACCCTGGTCCTCGAGCGGGAACCGGAACGTGTACAGCAGATAGGCCGCCCGATGGAGCGCGACCACCGTCTTGCCCGTACCTGGGCCCCCCTGGACGACGAGCACCCCGGCCTGTGGGCTGCGGATGATCTCGTCCTGTTCGGACTGGATGGTGGCGACGATGTCGCCGAGCTGGCCGGTGCGACCGCGCTCGAGTGCGGCGAGCAACGTGGAGTAGCCGCGCAGCGAACCGGGCCCGGCCCGTTCGGCCCCGGCATCGGCCTCTTGCGCGTCGACGATGCTGGAGATGCCGTCGATGCCGGCGTCGTCGCCGACGCCGAGGTGGCCGTCGCCGAACAGTTCGTCCTCGAGGCCGAGCAGCGTGCGGCCCTGCACTGCGAAGTGGCGTCGACGGCGCAGGCCCATCGGCTCCCGACCGGTCGCCCGGTAGAACGGCTCGGCCACCGGGGCCCGCCAGTCGACCACGATCGGTTCGCTGTTGTCGTCGGCGACGGCGAGGCGACCGATGTGGAAGCTCTCGATCTCGTCGGGCGACTCGGCGAGGCGGTCGATGCGGCCGAACACGAGGGCGGCGTCACCCAGATCGAGCTTGGTGAGCCGGTTGACCAGAGCCTCGTCGAACACGTCCCGCTCGTAGCGCGCCTGGAAGGTGCCGCCGAGGGTGGCTTCGCTGAGGTCGCGCAGCTTCCACGCGTCGGAGCGGCTCTGTTCGAGACAGTCGTAGGCGTGGTCGATGTACGCCTGCTCCTCGGCAAGATCGGGATGCTGCTGCGTCATGGGTCGGAAGAGCCTACCGGGAGGGTCTCCGGAGCCCACGTGGGCCGGGCGCCGGACGATCGGTGCGCAGGTCGCAGGGCATGCGGGGGCTACCGACCGATCTGCAGCCCGCTGCGGTAGGTCGAGGCGTCGTAGGCAAGGGTGAGATCCGCGGTGGAGCTCGCGTCGGCCACGATCCACACCTCCAGGTGCTGGGCAACAGGGATGTTCTGTGTGAGCCGGCCGAAGTCGACCGTCAGCAGTTCGAACGATCCGGCGGAGGCCTCTGTGCTCCCGGTGGCCGTCGCCACCGTCGAACAGTTGGTGCGATCGTCGTTGCAGCGCGTGAGCGCAACCGTCACGCGCAACTCGTGCTCGCCACCGGTGGCCGGCGCCACCCACAGCAGTACCTGGTGGCGTCCGCGGAGGCTGAGATCGGTCGCGGGGTCGACCGAGAACCGCTGCATGCGGACGGGATCGCCGGCGGCAAGCGCCCCACCGCGCACGATCGTGAGTCCGGGTGCGCCGTCGCGGTCGACGTCGTAGTTGGGCAGTGCCGGCTGCTGGGTCAGGCGCTGCGCTGTCGGCAGCAGTTCCTGACTCGCGGTGTCGCCCGCCACCGGCGAGGCGAAGAGGTAGTACGCCGAGGTCGTCGTCGGCGGCACGGTGGTGGTCGTCGTCGGCGGCACGGTGGTCGTCGTCGTCGTCGGCGGCACGGTGGTCGTCGTCGTCGGCGGCACGGTGGTCGTCGTCGTCGGCGGCACGGTGGTCGTCGTCGACCGCACCGTGGTCGTCGTGGTGACGGGTTCAGCGCCGGCCGTCTCGACCCCAGGGATCGGCGATTCCAGGTCCGCACCATCGCCTGACGTCGTGCAACTGCCTGGCGTCAGCCATCCACACCAACGTCCCGGAGTATCCGACATCGCCCCGGCACCGGTCGAAGCACCCGACACCGACAGATCGACCGCGGCAGCCCCGGTCGCCGCAGGAAGGTACGGTGAGGACGGGCGGGCGGTCGGCGCCGCGGGTACCGCTGACCAGTCGGACACGACGGACGCGTCCGACGGCTGGGCAACGCCTCCGGCGAGGACATCGTCGATCGAGACGTCCCAGAGCGCGGCCACGAAGACCGGCGCACCAGGATCCTGTGTCACCTCGACGCGCTCGGACCCTTGCGTCTCGTAGGCGACCTCGACCGCAGGGGGCGGCCGGAGTTCCTGTCCGACCGCGAGCGGCATCGCCATCGCACCCATCCCCGTGGCGACGACACCCATCGCAACGGAGGCGGCCGACGAAGCGGCCGGAGCCGCCGCCACGCTCGCTCCTGCCAGCGGTGCAGGGGGTGCGAGCAAGGACTGTGGGAACAACGACATCTGGGCAAGCCACGACAACGGACCCATCACGAGGCGGAGCCGACCGAGCGAAAGCGTCATGAACGCTCGCACCACCGCCGGGTCGAAGTGCGTGCCGGCACAGCGCGCCAGCTCGGTCCGGGCATCGACGGCCGAACGGGCCGACTGGTAGGAGCGGGCCGAGGTGAGCACGTCGAACACGTCGGCCACGGCGACGATGCGACCGGCCTGCGAGATCTCCGCGCCGCGCAGCCCCCTCGGGTAGCCCGAGCCGTCCCACTTCTCGTGGTGTTCGACGACGGCCAGCACGCTGTCGCCCAGCCAGGCGGCCAACGGTGCGGCGAGCGCCGCGCCCATCTCCGGATGGAGCTTGATGACCGCGAACTCCTCATGGGTGAGCTTGCCCGGCTTGTTCAGGATCTCCGCAGGGACGCGCAGCTTGCCGACGTCGTGGATCAACGCTGCCCACCGGAGCCGGTCGAGCTCGTGGCGCGACAGCCCCATCTCCTCGCCGATCATCTGTGCGTAGGCCCTGACCCGCTCGGAGTGGCCACGCGTGATCCGGTCGTGACGGCTGAGCGCCGCCACGAGATCGAGCAGGTGCTCGGCCGCCGACGCGGTCCCCGATTCCCCGCTGCGGGTGTAGCGGTCGATGCGCTCCTGGAGTTCGAGGTTCGAGGCGCCGCTGCGCAACGCCATCCGGTAGCGCGACGGCGCCTGATCGGGGAAGAGCAGGGTCAGGTCGAGGAGCGTCGCGAGCGGCAGGAGCCGTCGCATCGCCCGGTCCATGAGGCGCAGTGCCACGGTGGCGGCCGCGGTGATGACGACCAGCCGGGCGACGAGCCATGCAGGGCCGGGGGCCGCCGGGAGCATCCGTGACAGGACGAAGGCGACACCGACCGACGCCGCGAAGGGGACGAGGAGGACGAGGACCCGCACCGTCCGCGCGGTCCACGGCCGTCCCTGCCAACGATGACCCTTGTCGGCCCGCGTGTCCGCGCCCACCTCCTTGCCGTTCAACGCTGCGCCCAACCGCCGTCGGCTCCTGCCGTCCGGGTCATCGCCGTCTCCT
>JBILUM010000155.1:0-6144 GCA_044370995.1 Ilumatobacteraceae bacterium
CATGATCGGCGGGCCCCCGGCCTGCACCGGCTGGGGCTGGCCCTTGAAGCCTGCGGCGGGGATGCTCGAGCCGGTCTGCTCGGCGGCCTCGAGCGTCTCGCCGGCGAAGAATCGGCGCACGAAGTCGACGGTGTCGGCGAGGCGGGCGATGCGAACCGGTGCGGTGTCCATCGCCAGGCCCATCGCCTCGTACTCCGAGCTCACCCAGCCGGCGCCCAGACCGAGGTCGAACCGACCGTCCGACAGCAGGTCGAGCGTGGCGGCCTGCTTCGCGAGCACCGCCGGGTGGTGGTAGTCGATGCACAGCACGCGCGCGCCGACGCGAAGGGTGTCGGTGACCGCGGCGGCCGTCGCCATCGCCGGGAATGCCGCCAGGATCTGACCGCCGTTCGATGCCGCGTCGACGTAGTGGTCGGGCACGTACAGGGTGCTGTACCCGGTCGCCTCGGCCCGCTTGGCGAGCTCGCGCCACTCGGCCCCGGACGCCGTGGCGGCGCTCTGGACAGCGAATCGGAACGGCTTGCTGCTCATGTGAACCCCTCGTGATCGTGTGCTGCTGGATGTGCTGCTGGATGTGCTGCTGGATGTCGTGCCGGCAGTGGCGACGCGGCGAGCCCATTCGTAGCACCTCCGGGTTTCCTCATCCCTTCTCGGGACGATCAGTCCCGTGGTCTTCTCGGCATCGAACTCGTCGGCGCTCCTGCGGGACCGTCTGCTCGTGCACCCGAAGGCGGCGCAGCGGGTGCTCGAACTGCTGTCCCGTCCCGACCGAGCAAACGGCGAACTGTGCGCCCTCGTCGAGCTCGATCCGGCGCTCACCGCGGCCGTGTTGCGCACCGCGAACTCGGCCCACCTCGGGTACTCGGGCCGCATCGCCGGCATCCGCCACGCGACGGTGATGCTCGGCGGCTCGCTGGTGGCGTCGCTCGCGGCGAGCCGTGTGGCCGATCTGGTCTTCGACGTGAACCAGCCCGACTACCCAGACTGGCTGTGGCAGCACTCGGTCGTGGTCGCGAGCGGCTGTGCGGTGCTGGCGCAGTACGTCGGCGAACCCGTCGACGATGCCTTCACCACGGGCATCCTCCACGACGTCGGCACCCTCATGGCCGCAGCGAACGCGGATGACAGCCTCGGCGTGACCGATCCGATCGGCTCGGCCGGCTCCGGCCACACCATCGAGGGCCCGACCGACGAGTTCGTCGGCGCAGGCGCCGACCTGTTGCGTCGTTGGAACCTCCCCGACAAGGTCGTGAACGGCATCCGCCATCACCGAGCGCGGCCGGCTGCGCTGGTGGGCAACCTCGAGCGGCTCGTGGCTGCGGCGGGCTCGTTCGCGGCTGCGATGGGCGCGCCGGGTGTGGAGCGGACGATCTCTCCGATCGAGGCGCTCCGGCTGGTGCAGGCGGACCGTCGGCCCGACGACGTCATCGCCGCGATCGACGACGAGGTCACGCGCCGTACCGCGGTCGTCGGGGTTGGGTGACGGGGCAGCGATGAGCGTCATCCGCGAACTCTCACAGATGCATCGGGACGCGGTGGAGCAGATCCGCGCCGGGGACCACAACGCGTTCCTCGTCGGGTTCCTGACGACCTCGACGATGCTCGAGCTCGCCAACCTCACCAACGCCGACATGCGTCTCGACGCATACGCCACCGCTGCTGCGGAGACCATCACCCAGTACGCCCCGATCGACCGCATTCGCCTCCGACTCGAGCCGGACGACCTGCCGCCGATCGTCGCCTCCGTCGGCTTCCGCACATCGACCGACCGCCACGATGCGGGGAGCGACGAGAGCGTCGACGAACTCCCGTTCTCCGCCCGGGTCGAGGTCGAGGGTGCGGGCGCGGTGGTCGTGTCGACCGTCGATCTCGCCCCGCCACTGCACGAGGGGGGCTTCCTCGCGATCGCCGCCGAGCACATCGGCAAGGGACTCCGCCAGGTGGTCGAGGCCGAGCGACGCCACCGACGCGCCGCGGTGGCCGACACCCTCGCGCTCATCGCATCGCTCAACGAACAGTGGGGCCAGGCCGAACTCGAGAGCCTCACCGGCACGCTCGCCATGTTGCCGGGCACGCACGCTGCGCACATCGGCGTCGGAGCGAACCGCCTCGCCGGCGTCGTCGACGCGACCGTCGGCTCGCTCGTGGGGCAGCTCGTCGAGCGTTCGTTCACCATCGACGAACGCGTGCAGGCCGACGTCGTGATCGCGTATCGCGACGAACCGACGACCGAGCAGACGAGCCTGCTCGACGAGGTCCTCGCCACGCTCGCCACCAACCTGTCGCGCATCGAACAGAACATCCGGCTCACGTCGGAGGCCGAGACCGACCTGCTGACGGGGGTCGCCAACCGTCGCCGGCTCGGCAAGTCGCTGGCCGCCGCGCGGGCGATGGCCGACCGCCGCAACGAGCCCTTCGCCGTGTTGTTGTTCGACCTCGACCACTTCAAGTCGGTGAACGACCAACTCGGCCACGCCGTGGGCGATCAGGTGCTGATCGAGTTCGCCGTGCTGCTGCAGGCCAACGTGCGCCCGTTCGACACCGTGGCCCGCTGGGGCGGCGAGGAGTTCATGCTCCTGTGCCCCGACTGCGGCATGTCGGGGGCCATGGCGATCAGCCAACGGGTGCTCGACCTGTGCCCCGGCAGCTTCGACGGGATCCTCCCGCCGGAGCTGCGCCAGACCACCTCGGTCGGCATCGCCGTCTATCCCGAGCACGGGCGAACGCCCGAATCGGTCATCCACGCCGCGGACGAGGCGTTGTACTGCGCGAAGCGCGAAGGCCGCAACCGCTGGTCGGCCGCCGGCGTGCCCTCCACCGTCTGACCGCTCCGGCAGCCGGTCAGCCGGTCAGGCGGTCAGCCGGTCAGGCGTTCGCCGGCGAAGAGGCGCACCACTCGCGCCTCGGTGACGAGCGCGGTCACCAGATCGGCCGGCGTGACGTCGAAGGCGAGGTTGAGCGCCGACGATGCCAGCGGCGCGAGCCGCTGCCCCCGCCACACCAACACCTCGTCGGGGTCGCGTGCCTCGAGATGGATGTCGGCACCCGACGCCGTGTGCGGATCGAGCGTCGACTCGGGCGCGGCGACCACGAACGGGATGCCCGCCCGGGCTGCTGCGAGCGCCAGCGGATACGTGCCGATCTTGTTGGCGACATCGCCGTCGGCGGCGATCCGGTCGGCGCCGACGATCACCACGTCGACGAGGCCACGGGCGATCACCGTCGCACCGGCACCGTCGACCACCACCCGGTGCGGCACACCCATCCGGCTCAGCTCCCACGCCGTCAGCCGGGCGCCCTGCAGCAGCGGACGCGTCTCGTCGGCGAACACCTCCTGCAGGTCGCCGTCCTCGTGCAGGGCGCGGACGATGCCGAGCGCCGTCCCCCACTCCACACAGGCCAGACCACCCGCGTTGCAGTGCGTGAGCACCCGCACCCGACGCGGGTCGGACACCAGCGACCGGACGTGTTCGGCGCCGCGGACGGCGAGGGCCCGGTTGGTGGCGACGTCCTCGTCGAGCATGTCGACCGCGACCGCGACGACCGTGTCGACGCCGGACCCGAGATGTGCGAGCACGCGATCGACGCCCCACGCCAGGTTGACCGCCGTCGGCCGGGCGGCGCGCACCCGAGCGGCCTCGGCCCGCACCCAGTCGTCGTCGTGTCCGTCGCGGCGGGCGACGACCGCGGCGAGCGCCACCCCCAGACCACCGGCGACGCCGATGGCGGGCGCACCTCTGACGACGAGGCGACGGAGGGCGTCGATCACGTCGTCGACGGTGCGCAGCGCCACCAGCGCGAGCTCGTCGGGCAGTTGGGTCTGATCGATCGCGACCAGATGGTCGCCGGCCCAGTCGATCGTGCGCGGCACCGGTCCTGCGGGTTCGCCGGGACCCGGCTGATCCGGCGGCTGATGGGTCGGGTTCATCGGGTTCATCCGCCTCGTGACAGTACAGTCGCCTGCGATGGAACTCGCCGCTGCCCGACGCGATCTCCACGAGACGCTCCTGCAGATGGTGAGCGACCGGCTCGTCGTCGGATCGGCCGGCAACGCCAGCGTCCGTCTCGGCGACGGCTCCCTCGTCGTGTCGGCCGGCGGCCGCCTGTACCGACACCTCTCCCCCAACGACCATCCGCTCGTCGACATCGACACCGGCGAGGTGCGCAACGGGCTGCCCGCCACCAGTGAGCTCGCCCTCCACCTGGCCGTGATGCGCGCCTTCCCCGACGTGAACGCGGTCGTGCACACGCATTCGCCGTACGCGGCCGGCTGGTCCGTCGCCCGGCTCGACCTCGACTTCGTGTGCAACGAGAACATCGGGCCCGCGGGCGAGCGCATCCTCGTCACCGATCCGTACGCCCCGCCCGGCAGCATCGACCTGGCGTCGGCTGCCGTCGCCACCCTGCAGCGCCAGCCCGGCTCGCGGGCATGCCTGCTCGCCAACCACGGCCCGCTCACGATCGGCACGTCGCTCGAGGCCGCCTACACCGTCGCCCAACAGGTGGAATGGGTCGCCCAGGTCTCCTTCGTCGCCCGGTCGGTCGGCCGTGTGCACGTCATCCCGCCCGAACAGCAGGACGCGATCGGCGCCACGTACGGCTTCACCGTCGCCCGACCGCACCCGCACCCCGGACACCCAGGAGCTCGATGAACACGGGTCCACTCCCTCCCGCTCCGGCCGAACCGCTCGCCGACTACGCGATCGTCGGCGGCTCCGGCTTCTACGAATTGCTCACCGACGCCGACGAGCACCGCATCGACACCCCGTTCGGTGCGCCGTCGGGACCGATCTCGATCGGGTCCCTCGCCGGCCATCGCGTCGCCTTCCTCCCGCGCCACGGCGCGCACCACGACTTCGCCGCCCACCGGGTGCCGTTCCGGGCCAACGTGTGGGCGCTCGCCTCGCTCGGCGTGCGCGGCATTCTGGCGCCGTGCTCCGTCGGTTCGCTGCAGCCCGACCTGCACCCCGGCGACTTCGTCGTCGTCGACCAGCTCGTCGACCGCACGTGGGGCCGCCCCGACACCTTCCACGACGTCGGGGCCCCCGAGGGCACGCCCGGTGCGGGCGGCTCGGTGCACCACCAGAGCTTCGCCGACCCCTACGACACCTCGCTCCGCGCCGCGCTCGTCGCCGCGGCCCGCACGGTCGGGGTGACGGTGCACGACGGCGGCACGATGGTCGTGATCAACGGCCCGCGGTTCTCCACCCGCGCCGAGAGCCGCTGGTTCCGCCAGATGGGGTGGCACGTGGTGAACATGACCGGGTACCCCGAGTCGGTGCTCGCCGCCGAGGCCGGCATCCCGTACGCGACGGTGGCATTGGTGACCGACTACGACGCGGGCGTCGACGGCCACGCACCCGTCACCCTCGACGAGGTGTTCGCCGTGATGCGCCACAACGTGGCGACCGTGCGCGAGGTGCTCGCCGTCGCGCTGGCCACCCTCGCCTGACCCGGGCGTCGCGTCCCGGGCCGCTCGATCAGACCGTGATCAGAGGTCGAGATGGCTGTGGTCGGGTGCGACCACCGGCAGGCCGGCGGCCCGCCACGCGTGCACGCCGCCCACGAGGTCGGCCACGTCGGCGAACCCGAGACGAACGAGGTTCGCAGCCGCCAGCGACGAGCTGTAGCCGCCGTTGCACACCACGACGATCGGGTCGTCGAAACCCGGCTTCAACGGGTGGCGGTATCCGTTCGCCGGGTCGAGGTGCCACTCCAGCACCGTGCGCGGCGCGTGGATCGAACCGGCGATCACGCCGAAGCGCACCCGGTCGGTGGGCGTGCGCGTGTCGATCACCAGTGGCGGACGACAGCCGGGCGCGCCACCACTCGCCAGACGATCGGCGAGCTCGATCGGCGCGATCCGGCGGATCGAGGCCCGCGCCTCGTGCACGAGGTCGTGGATCGTCGTCCGCGTCGTGCGTCGCCACTCGCGCCGCGTGACGTCGTCACCCGCCACCGGCTCGAGGTCGAACGCCTCGGCGAGTTCGTCGAGCTCGGGCGTCGCGGCGTGGACGAGCAGTGCGCCCGGCAGGAGGTGCTGCACTGCGTAGTGGAACGCCGCGCGTCGGCGCTCGGGTGGGAGCGCCGCCACGTCGGGGGCGATCTCGGCGCGCTCGAATCGCTCGTGCTGCGCGTGGACGT
>JBILUM010000157.1:0-6119 GCA_044370995.1 Ilumatobacteraceae bacterium
CAGGCCTCACGTGGCCGAAGGTGATCCATCGGCTCCCCGACATGATCTGGTCGGCGTCCGATGACGCGAAGCAGGCACTGCTCCGTGGCCTCTGGGCGGGCGATGGCTCCTGGTCGTTGCTCAACGGCGGACCGTCCGTCGCCTTGGAGTACGGCACCGTGTCTGCGGAACTCGCTGACGGCATGCTGCGACTGCTGGCCGAGCAAGGCGTGGTCGCTCGTCAGAAGGTTGCCCGCACCACGAAGAGCACGGTCGACACCCACTGGCTGGTGGTCTCCGGTGCAGACCAGATCGAGGACTGCCTCTGGTTGCTCGAGCCCCACGAGCGCGATCAGGTCGCTTCCCAACTGGATGCGCAGAGCAAGCGCATCGCACCCACGGGCTATCGACGCGACCGCAAGGGAACCGCGTGGGTACGGGTGACCGACGTGAACCGCCGGGTGTCTTCGCAGACCGTGTACTCGGTCGAGGTCGACCGCAACCATACGGTCGTGACGACCGGCGGACTCGTCGCTCACAACTGCTTCCCGAAAGATTCCCGCTTCGATCTGCTGGCCGGTGTGATCACCGTCAACGACGAGCAGTTCGACCGCGTCGCCGACAAGATCCGGGTCGCCGCCGGCGGTTCGCTCGAGGGCAAGACCGTCGCCGTGTGGGGCCTCACCTTCAAGGCGCGCACCGACGACCTGCGCGACTCTCCCTCGATCTCGATCATCGATCGGCTGCTCGCCGCCGGCGCCACGGTGCAGGCGTTCGACCCCACGGTCGACGCTCCGAAGCCCGGCGTGCCCGCCGCCGTGACAATCTGTGGCGATGCCTACGACGCCACCAAGGACGCCGACGTGCTGACCGTGCTCACCGAGTGGGACGACTTCCGCTGGCTCGACCCGAAGCTCGTCGCGGCCAACATGTCCGGCCGCACCGTGGTCGACGCCCGCAACCTGCTCGAGCGCGCGGCCTGGAACCACGCCGGATTCACCCACCTCGGCATCGGACGCTGATGGCCCACCATCTCCTCGCGGGCGGCGGAGGCTTCATCGGGTCGCACATGACCGATGTGTTCCTGGCGCGCGGCGACCGCGTCACGGCGGTCGACAACTTCGCAACGGGCCGACGCGCCAACGTGGCGCACCTGGCCGACCATCCGGCGTACACCCTGATCGAACACGACATCACCGAGCCACTCCCCCACGCGATCATCGACGGTGACTTCGACACTGTGCTCGACCTCGCCAGTCCGGCGTCACCGCTCGACTTCGCGACGATGCCGCTCGAGATCCTCGCCGTCGGCTCCACCGGCACGCGCAACCTGCTCGATCTCGCCGTGGCACAGCAGGCCCGGTTCTTCCTCGCCTCCACGAGCGAGGTCTACGGCGATCCGCTCGTGCACCCGCAGCCCGAGAGCTACCTCGGCAACGTGAGCTGCATCGGGCCGCGCAGCTGCTACGACGAGGCCAAGCGCTTCAGCGAGGCCATCACGATGGCGTACCACCGCGTCCACGGCCTCGAGGTGCGCATCGTCCGCATCTTCAACACCTACGGCGAGCGCATGCGCCCGGAGGACGGCCGCGTGGTGAACACCTTCGTGCTGCAGGCGCTGCGCAACGAGCCGATCACCCTGCACGGCGACGGCACCCAGACCCGCAGCTTCTGCCACGTCAGCGACGAGGTCGCCGGCCTGATCGCTGTCCTCGACGGTCCGATCACCGGGCCGGTCAACGTCGGCAACCCCGGCGAGTTCACGATGCGCGAGCTCGCCGAGCTCGTCGTCGAGATCACCGGCGCGACCAGCGAGATCATCACCGTGCCGCTGCCCGATGAACGCGAGGGCGACCCGCTCCAACGCCAGCCCGACATCACGCTCGCCTCGTCCACCTACGGCTGGTCCCCCACCGTGTCGTTGCGCGATGGCCTCGAGCGGATGATCGACTTCTTCCGCACCCATGAGATCGAAGCACCGGAGAGACCATGACCATCCTCGTCACCGGCGGTGCCGGCTACATCGGCTCCCACACCGTGCGCATGCTGCGCGAACGAGGTCGCGACGTGGTGGTGCTCGACACGCTCGAGCTCGGTCACCGCGACGCGTTGCTCGGTGCCGAGCTCGTCGTCGGCGACATCCACGACCGCACCCTCGTGACCGAACTGTGCCGCTCGCGCGGCGTCACCCAGGTCGTCCACTTCGCCGCCTACAAGAACGTGGGCGAATCGATGATCCGCCCGGAGAAGTACTGGCTCAACAACGTCGCCGGCACGGTCGACCTCGTCGAGGCGATGCTCGCGGCCGACGTGCGCAACATCGTGTTCTCGTCGAGCTGCTCGGTCAACGGCACCCCTCCCACGGTGCCGGTCACCGAGGACGCACCCATCGCACCCGAGAGCGTGTACGCCGAGTCGAAGGCGATGGTCGAGAAGATCCTCGGCTGGTACGGCGTCACGAACGGCCTCACTGCGGTGAACCTGCGCTACTTCAACGCCGCCGGCGCCAGCGAGGACAGCCGCATCGGCGAGGACTGGACCCAATCGCTCAACCTCATCCCCCTCGTGATGAAGGCCACGCTCGGCAAGCGGCCGCCGGTGCAGGTGTTCGGCGACGACTACCCCACGCCCGACGGCACCTGCATCCGCGACTACATCCACGTCGACGACCTCGCCGACGCCCACATCCGTGCCCTCGACCACCTCTCGGAGGGTGGGGCCACCGTGTCGCTCAACGTCGGCACCGGCATCGGCAGCAGCGTCCTCGACGTCATCCACGCCGCCGAGCGCGTCTCGGGCCGCACGGTCCCGTACGAGATCGTCGCCCGGCGCGCCGGTGACCCGGTGTCCACCTTCGCCGACCCCGCCAAGATCCAGGCGGTGCTCGGCTGGACATCGACGAAGACGCTCGACCAGATCGTCGACAGCGCCTGGCGCTGGCACAGCACCCACCTCGACGGCTACGGCTCCTGACCTCGGTCGTTGCGCCGATCGGGCCGGTCGGGCTGGTCGGTTCGCTACAGGGTCGACCTCTGACGGTCGAGCCAGCCGAGCAGCACCGCGACCGCACGCGGGTCGTGGCGCAACCGGTGACCCGCACCGTTGATGATCCGCAGCTCGGCCGAACCGTGGGCGTCGGCCAACCGGCGGGAGTCGCTCACCGGCACGCTCTCGTCGTCCTCACCGTGCATCACCAGCACGGGTCGCGGTGCGAACCGGCGGGCCGCATCGACCGGACGGAACCGGCGCAGCTCACGGGCCCACTCGTCGAACGCACGGGGGAAGCCGGCGGTGCGCACCGCACCGATCTCGCGGGCGTGTTCGAGGAACCGCCGCGGCTGCGCCGCCCAGTCGTCGAAGTCGGCCCGTGGGCTGAGGAGCGCAGCGCCGCGGATGCGGGGGTCGTCGGCGGCGACGCAGGTGGCGATCGATCCACCCGTGTTGGTGCCGATCAACCAGATGCCCGTCGGGTTGGCCTCGGCGATGAGGTGATCGATCGCGTTTCGCAGATCGTCGACCCAGCCCTGCAGCGAGAAGTCGCCCTCGCTGGTGCCACATCCCCGGAAGTGGAACGTCATCGCCGCCCACCGCTGCTCGTTGGCGACCCGATCGATCAGCTCCGGGAAGGTGATCGCACTCTGGCGGGCATCGAGCGGGCCGACGGGGAAGCCGTGGCAGAGGATGAGGCCCGGGAGGGCATCGGACCTGCCCGCCGGACGGGCGAGGTAGCGCGAGAGCTGGAGGCCCCCGGAGGTGAAGCTGCCGTTCACGCCCGCACCGACCACCCGGGCCCGGTCAGGCGCGCGGCTTGCGGTGACGGCGACGCTTTCCCGGCGTGGCCAGGGTGTAGCCGCGGTTGCGGGCCTCGACGAGGGTGTCGGGCCCGAAGCACAGGCCGGTCTCGGCCGCGACGATCTCGTCGATCACGGCCTCGTCGGTCCACTCGTCGAGGTCGTACACCAGCTGGGTGCGCTTGTCGCCGAGGAATCGAGTGTGTTCGAAGCGGGACGGCCGTTCCATGACGCTGCAACCTAGCGGGCGTCGAGCCCGGGACGCGAACAGGGCAGCGACCCGGAGGCCGCTGCCCTGTTCCTGACTGGTACGAGACCGAACTCCCACACATACGCCGACGGGACCAGCTCCGGCAGGGAGATCAGCAGAGGTTGGCGTGGATTCGCCAGGCGGTCCAGCCTGAAGGCCTAGCGGCCAACCACCTCCAGAGTCCCATGACAATTGCTGTTCAGTTGGACCACCTCCTCTCTCTGGTGAGGGAAGTCAACCACAGGCACCGGCGGCGTGGCCATCGGATTTTCGTGAACGCCGTGTGACAGCGCGAACCGACGAGCACAGCGCTCGCTACAGGTCGATCGCCTTGGGGCCGACCGCACCGATGGCCTCGAAGTAGGCGAGGTGCGCGTCGACGACGTGGACGACGTCGACGTCGTCGAGGATCTCGATCCCGGCCCGCTCGGCCTCGGCCAACAGGTATGCCGTGAGGTCGTCCTCGCCGACGATCACGAGGTCGGCGATGTCCTGGCGCCGGTCGACGACGTTCGTGGGCTGCAGACCCTTGGCGTGCAGCCAGCGCATGTGGAACGTGAGGAGCTGTTCGAGCTCGGACGGCGTGAGGCGCGCCTGGGTGCCGACCGGGAGGTACTCGGCGACGAACTCGACGACCTCGTCGATCATGTACACCGAACGAGGTGCAACGGCGTCGAGGCGGTGGGCCTCGCGACCGACGACGACGGCGGCGATGACGAACGTGCACACCGCAGCGGCGGCGAGGAACACCCAGGTGATCGGCTCCACGTGGGGCACGCTATCGGCGAGCCGCCGACGCGGGACGATGGGCCCGCAGCAGAAAACGGCGAACGGCCCGGGTCGCCCCGGGCCGTTCGTCTGGATCGATGCGATCACACGGCGGGCGAGCCCGCCGACGGATCAGATGCCGATGCGCTGGGCCAGCAGCTCGCGGTGGTACGTCGGGTCACCGAAGAGCAGCTCGCTCGACTTCGCCCGCTTGAAGTACAGGTGCGCCGGGTGCTCCCAGGTGAAGCCGATGCCACCGTGGATCTGGATGTTCTCGGCCGTGGCGTGGAAGTACGCCTCCGAGCAGTAGGCCTTGGCCAGCGAGGCCACCGAGGGCAGCTCGTCGTTGAGCTCGGCTGCACACCACATGCCGTAGTACGCCGCGCTCTTGGCCGACTCGACCTCGAGCAGCATGTCGGCGCACTTGTGCTTGATCGCCTGGAACGAACCGATCGGGCGACCGAACTGCACGCGCACCTTGGCGTAGTCGACGGCCATCTCGAGCACCTTCTGGGCGCCACCGACCTGCTCGGCGGCGAGGCCGACGGCGGCGAGATCGAGCACGCGGTCGAGGACCGTCCAGCCCTCGCCCTCGGTGCCGATGAGCGTCGCCGGGGTGTTGGCGAACTCGAGCTTGGCCTGCTTGCGGGTCTGGTCCATCGTGCTGAGGGCCGTGCGGGTGAGGCCGGCTGCGCCACCGTCGACGGTGAACAGGCTGACGCCCTTGTCGGTGCGGGCCGCCACGATGATCAGGTCGGCGGTGTGGCCGTCGAGCACGAACATCTTGGTGCCGTTGAGGGTGAAGCTGTCGCCCGAGCCGGTGGCCTGGGTGGTGATGCCGCTCTCGTCCCACTTGCCCGAGGGCTCGGTGAAGGCGAGGGTCGCGATCGTGGTGCCGGCGGCGATACCGGGCAGGTGCGCTGCCTTGGCGGCGTCGTCACCGCTGTGGATCAGCGTGTTGGCGGCGAGCACGACGGTCGAGAAGAACGGGGCGCACAGCAGGGCGCGGCCCATCTCCTCGAGCACGATGCCGAGCTCGACGTAGCTGTAGCCCGAACCACCGAACTCCTCGGGGATGATCAGGCCCTGCAGGCCGAGCTGCTCGCCGGCCTGGCTCCACACGGCGGGATCGAAACCGTTGTCGGTCTCCATCTGCTCGCGCACGGCGGTCTCGGGGCTCTTGGCGTCGAGGAACTGGCGCACGGTCTTGCGCAGCTCTTCCTGTTCTTCGGTGAAGGCAAAGTTCATGAACGCAGTCTGGCGACCATCGACGACGACCACGAAATCGGAATGTGTACACTTGCGTACACATGAAGGATCGCCACCCGACC